>CAZARO010001188.1:0-2351 GCA_964487165.1 uncultured Solibacteraceae bacterium
CTGCGCCTTAGTGTACCGCCGTGCTGCGGGAAGGCGCGGGAGTCATCCTTAATACCAGGCACGTAATGTCGTCGTGCTGGCGCGTGAGGCCGACGAACGCGTCCACCGACGCCATGATGCGCTTGAGCGCTTCCGCCGCGGTACCGCTCGAGAGCGTTTGCACCACGGGCAGCATGCGTTCTTCCCCGTACTCGTGCTCCCCGTCGTCCTCGGCTTCCACCAGGCCGTCGGTGAAGATCAGCAGCAGATCGCCGGCGGCCAGCGTCGCCGTACCGGACTGATAGGGCCGGGCCGCGGTGATGCCCAGCGGCAGGCCGCCTGCTTCCAGGCGCTCAATGGCGCCGGAGGCGTGCCGCAACACGGGCCAATTGTGGCCGGCGTTGACGTAGGTGAGCGCGCCCGTGGCGGGTTCCAGCTCCGCCAGGAAAGCGGTGGTGAATCGGCGCCCCTGGAGGCTCTGTTCGCAAGCGTAGCGGTTGACTCGCTCCACCAACTCGGGAAGCGAGCCCGGCAGCGCCGCCAGGGTGCGCAGGCTGGCCTGCAAAGTTGCGGTCAGCAGGGCCGCGGGAATGCTCTTGCCGGCCACGTCGGCCACCACCAGCAGCAGGCGCTCGTTGGGGCGGAAGAAGGCGTCGTAGTAATCGCCAGCGACGGTGTTGGCCGGGCGGCTGGCGAACACGATATCCACGCCGGGCACCTTGGGCGCTTCCGACGGCATGAGCCAGCTTTGAATCTCGCGGGCGATCTCGAGATCGCGCTTCATGATCACGCGGTCGGACAATTCCAGGGCGAGCAGAAGGACCAGCACCACGCCGCCAAAGAACTGGGTCTCGACGGTGTCGACGGTATGGTCCTCCTCGCTAATGTGGATAGCGGGAAGGAACAACAGCACCAGCGCGATGAGGAGCAACACGCGGCGCACCGGCGAGAGCTTCATCACCATCGCCCAGAAGAGGCCGCGCGCGATGCGCCAGAAGCGTTTCCAGTGGGACTCGCCCTCAAGCGGCGCGCGGTCCACTTCCTTCGAATAGAACTGATAGCTGGAGCGCGCGTCGGCGCGGAACTGCGCCCAAAGCTGCTGGACGGCGATGCCTTCGCTAATCTTCTGCCAGAAATCTCGAAGCTTGCGGCCCATTCGGCTCAAGTATAACGGGTGGCGGATGAGGTGGGCGTGGAGTGTATTTCGGATGGATCACGCTTCGTGATCCGAGACATTCACCAGGTAAAGCTCAACCCGGTCTGAGGTCCAGGTCGCTACGCCGCATCCGAAGAAGTCGGTGTCCGCGGTCCAAATCGCGCAGTCGAGCGCGCCGCGGCGAGGACGGGCCAATCGTCTTCGTTGCGCCGGCCGCCCCGCCCAGCCCTACTCGAATTCCACTACCGGAGCCGCCTGCGCCAACCCCACCCGCCCTATCTCGATCTTCGCCACAAAGTAATTCTCGCCCCGCATCTTGCAGCCGGCCATCCGCCGCAGCATGGCGATCTGGCCCACATGCGTCAACGCATCGGCAATCGGAGCCTGGAAGAGCTTCTCCGCCGGAATGGCCAGTGCCGCACCGGAGCTCAATCGCCGGTCGAACGCGTCCAGCGCCAAGAAGAATCGCGCTACCCCTTCGTCCCAGGCGAGCGGCGGCGAATCGTGCCATACCTGGCGTCCATCGCACATCCCCAGCGCCCAGTCGAACAGATCGCCCATGTGCGCCAGAATCTCCGCGGGAGTGCGCGAATCGGGCGCCGATTTGTATTCCGCGAACTCCGCCGGTGTGCCGCGCATGGCCTTCGCGCCGCGATACGCCAGAGTCGCCACCGTGTGGCGCAGCAATTCCAGTTTCCCGTCCATCATTGCCTCCCAAAGTCGATAAAGCCGCGCTGCGGGTCGGTGCTCAGCAGCTTGACGTTTACGCGATCGCCCACGTCGAGCCCCTGTTCGCCATGCATCAACCGGCCTTCCACCGGTGGACTGAGCACGCGCACGAAGACGCCCTTGGGCGTCACCCCGGTGACCACCGCCTGGAACGATTGCCCCACTCGATTGTGCAATGCCGCCGCGGCCATGCGCTTGTCCATGGCCCGCCGCACCTTGCGCGCCGCGTCTTCCTTCAACGTGCAATTGCGCGCGGCGGCGTCCAATTCCCCATCCGCATACGGCTTGCCAGGGAGCCCCTTGAGCAGCCGCTGCGTCAATAAATCGGCGAAGCGCCGATTGGGCGCGGTGGAATGCGTATAGTCGTGCGCCGCCAGTCCGAAATGCCCCTCCGCGGCGTCGCCGGGCCGCAGCAGCACGTACTCACCGGGGCCCATCAACTTCAAAATCGCCAGCGAAAGATCGGGATAATGCACCGGGTCGGCCT
>CAZARO010001189.1:0-2349 GCA_964487165.1 uncultured Solibacteraceae bacterium
TTCCGATCCTAAACTCGTAGAAAGGGAGGAGCGCCCCGTTGAAGCTCGCTGCCGTAGACTACGTAATACTCGCCATTTATTTTGCCTTCGTAATCGGCATCGGTTGGATGCTGCGGAAAAAGGTCTCGACCAGTGGTGATTTCCTGACTTCCGGACGGTCGATCCCGGTGTGGATCACCAGCCTGGCGTTCATCGCCGCCAATCTGGGCGCGCAGGAATTGATCGGCATGGCCGCCTCGGGCGCCAAGTATGGCATCATGACGGCCCACTTCTATTGGGTGGGCGCCATCCCCGCCATCCTTTTCATGGGCCTTTTCATGATGCCGTTTTATTATGGCAGCAAGGCCCGCTCCGTCCCCGAATACCTGAAGATGCGGTTCGACGAAAAGACGCGCGGATATAACGCCGCCACATTTGCGGTGATGACCGTTTTTTCTTCCGGTATCTCCATGTACGTGATGGGCCTGCTGCTGCACCTGGTGTTGGGTTGGAGTTTCAGCACTTCGGTGCTGGCGACGGCGGTTATTGTGCTGGTGTACACCTATCTGGGCGGTCTCAGGAGCGCAATCTATAACGAGGTCCTGCAGTTCTTCCTGATTGTCGCGGGATTTGCGCCGCTGGCGATTCTCTCCTGCGAAAAGGCGGGCGGATGGCAGGGTATCGTGTCGCGGTTGCCGGCCAACATGACGCATTCCTGGCAGTACATGGGACATGCCAGCGAGAATCCCATGGGCGTGGAACTGTTCAGCATGGTAGCCGGACTGGGATTCGTTCTTAGCTTCGGCTACTGGTGTACGAATTTTCTGGTGGTGCAGCGCGCCATGGCTGCCGAGTCGATGTCTGCCGCGCGGCGCACGCCGCTGATTGGGGCGATCCCCAAGATGTTCCTGCCGTTCATCGTGATTCTGCCCGGCATCGCGGCCGTCGCGCTGGCGAAGATGACCGGAGCCGGCGGCGCCCACCTGTACGACCTGCCGGTTAAAGCGGCGGCAGGCGGCATGGTCACGGACTATGACCAGGTGCTCACCACCTTGATGGCCAAGTTCTATCCGGCCGGCTTGCTGGGTGTGGGACTCACCGGCTTGATGGCCTCCTTCATGTCCGGGATGGCCGGCAACGTCACAGCATTCAACACCGTCTTCACTTACGACATCTACCAAAGCTACATTCGCAAGAACGCGCCCGACCATCATTATCTGACTGTGGGCCGCATGACTACGATTGCCGGCGTGGTGCTATCCATCGCCGCGGCGTACGTCGCGCGGCGATACAACAACATCATGGATTTGCTGCAATTGGTTTTCGGGTTCGTCAACGCGCCCTTGTTCGGCACCTTCCTGCTGGGCATGTTCTGGAAGCGGACCACCGCCAACGGCGCCTTCTTCGGGCTGGTCAGCGGAACGGTGGCGGCATCGGCCACCTGGGGGCTCACCGTGGCAGAGGGGAAGGGCGGCGTATTCGGCAACCTCTACACGTTCCCATCCACCATGGCGCAGAACTTCTGGATCGCGATTGCGGCCTTCGGCACGTGCGTCCTGGTTACCACGCTGGTTAGTCTGGTGACCACACCCCGCGCCGATCGCGACATGGAAGGCCTGGTGTACGGCCTTACGAACATCCGGCACGAAGAGGTGGCCTGGTATCAACGCCCCGCCACGCTGGCTATTATCGTGCTGGTCCTGGTGATTTTACTGAATATCTGGTTCGCATAATATGCTCGATCTAAGAGTGCCTTCGGGCTGGTTCTTCGTGATACTCGGCGCCATCGTGCTGGCGGTGGGGCTGGTGCAACCAGACCTCCGCGCGCCTTTGACGGATGTCAATGTCAACCTCTACTCGGGCGTGTCGATGCTGCTTTTCGGCGGCTTTTTGCTGCTGATGGCGCGTCGCGCGTTGAAGAAGTAGATCTCGCGGACCGCGAGGGACGTGGCGCGGACTTTATTTTAGTCTGCTGCGCCGGCACTCTTGCCGGCGTGCTTGGTTTCTGCCGCCGGAGACGTTCCCGCCGGGGACCGTTCCCTTCTTCTCGACCTCGCGCCTTCAAGTTAGCGGAAGGGCTCGGCCACAGACGTGAATTCTACCGGCCTCGCGTTCTTCCCGCTTAAGATGAGCGGAAATTTTCAGCTGGCATTGAAAGGGAATGAGTTAATCAGAACCAGCCGCTCAATCGGTCTTGATCAGGTCTTGGCTACAAAACAGCTATCCGCTCTCCTAGCGCACCGGGAACGTTACGGAGCCTGATCGGTCGGTGTTCTCATCGAAAACGATAACGCGTACCCGCTCGACCGATGTTGTGATCGGGTGATCCCGCGAAATACTAATGAACCCGTTTCTCATGAGCAGGTCGTA
>CAZARO010001190.1:0-2348 GCA_964487165.1 uncultured Solibacteraceae bacterium
TCGCCAACTCCGCCGTGGACACCACGCTCCAGCAGTTCCAGGCAATGGAGCGGAAGGCGACTCCGCAACAGAAACGCAACTGGCGATTCCAACAGCCAATGTATCGCGCTTACTACGATGCCTACCTGCGCGCCCGGCTGATCGACGAGACGGAACGCGAGCGCCGTGCCATGGAACGGCTGCCGGATCTCGCGGCGGCGGAACGCGAGCTCGCTGTCGATCCGCTGGCGCGCGCCGGCGCCCCGCTGCGCGCGCGCGTTTTCGAACTGGGAGAAGCGCTGTTCCAGAGCATTCACATGCAGCTCAGCGTGCCGCGTTACGCCGCCATCGATGCCGGCCGCGGGGCGAATCTGGATCTGATCGACCGGCCCATCACCAACGCCGACTGGCTGCGCCAGCGCTTCGCGCAGATCCGCCTGCTGGAAAGCGACGCCGCTCGCCGCAGCGCCATCGACCAGATTGTGAACTGGACCAACCCCGGGCCCGGCGGCTTTTATGACGATCTGGGCGACCCCAGGAATCGCCCGCACCTGGTGCCGGGCGATGGGTTCGAACAGGACCCGGCCTTCTTCCATACCGCCAGGACCGGCTTCGCTTCCCGCCGGGATGTGCCCTGGCGGATCTCCTGGTACCGGCACGCCGAGGCCCTTTACGGCAACTCGCTCCGGCTCCGCTACACCGGCCTCGATCCGGCGGCGCATTACAAAGTTCGCTTCGTCGCAGCCGGCGACTCAACTCCCCACGCCACCCGCCTGGTCGCCAACGGCACGTGGGAAATCCACCCCATGCGCAAGAAGGAGCTCGAAGTGAGGCCGGTGGAGTTCGACATCCCCGCTGCGGCCACCGCCGATGGCAGTCTTACGCTCGAATGGCAGCCCGACCCCGCCGAATCCGGCAATGGCCGGTGGGTGCAGGTCTCCGAAGTCTGGCTCCTCCGCCGCTGATCTTTGAGACAAAGATTTCGGAATGCCCCTGCCGGCCCGCGAACGAAAGCGCCGAACTCCCAGCGCTATTGTGTATGTATGCGCAGAGTGAGATGCGGGCCGATCCTGATTTTGTGCGCCCTCGCCTGGGCGCAGAGCGTCCATCCCGTCACCGGCCGGCAGTACGCCGGAGTGATGAGCGCGGATGGCGCCCCCTGGCTCACCCGCCCGGAGCGTGAAGAGGAGGAGCAGCCCGACCGGGCGCTCGCCGATATCGGCATCGTCAAAGGATCGGCCGTGGCCGACATCGGCGCCGGTTCCGGCGCTATCACCTGGCGCCTGGCCGAGCGCGTCGGCCCCACCGGCAAAGTTTACGCCAACGATATCCAGCCACGGATGCTGGAACTGCTTCGCCAGAACATGGCGCAGCGCAAGATCGCCAATGTCGAGACCGTGCTCGGCACGGTGGACGATCCCAAATTGACTCCCGCCAGCGTCGATCTCGAACTGCTCATCGACGTCTACCACGAGTTTTCGCATCCGCAGGAGATGTTGCGCCATCTGCGCGAATCGCTGCGGCCCGGCGGGCGCATGGTGCTGCTGGAGTATCGCGGCGAAGACCCCGCGATCCCCATCCGGCCGGAACATAAGATGACGGTCGCCATGGTGAAGGCCGAAGTCGAGCCCGAGGGATTCCGCCTGGACCAGGCCATCGAAACTCTGCCGCGCCAGCACATCCTGATCTTCAAAGCGATCGCGCTGCGATAAGCTCTCCAGAAACTTCGTTCGGAAGACTATAATTTCTGGTTGGCGCCGGATGTCCAAAGTGGGGCAGGATGGCATCCTGCGGCCGATTGGCAATCGGCCCCTCTGCGGTATCGAAGGTGGGGGCCGGGCGGGTTGCCAGGGGTACCCTCTGGGTCCCGCAGGTTGCCAACCTGCCCCACTTGGCTTCTCAGCTGAAAGCTGATAGCTTTTTTCCTTGACCTGTCTAAAGCTTCAGGGTCGACACTGGAATCAGGACGATGCCGCTGACGGTCACTAATCTGGCGCGTGCTTGCAAGCTTTCCCGCAGCACGCTGCTTTACTACGAATCGATCGGCCTGTTGACGCGGCCCCGCCGCACCGCGGGGAACTACCGTGCTTACACGCCGAAAGATCTCGACCGGTTGCGCCAGATTTGCGTCTACCGGGACGCCGGAGTTCCACTGGCTGAGATTCGCCAACTGCTCGACGGCCCCCGCGACGATGCGGCCGCCGTTCTGCAGCGGCGGCTGGTGGAACTCACTGCCGGAATCGAACGCTTGCGTGACCAGCAGCGCGCCATCGCCCGTTTACTCAAGAGTGCACACAAATTAAGGAGCATTCCAATGGTGACGAAAGAGAAATGGGTGGCCATCATGAAGGCCGCCGGATTCAGTGAAG
>CAZARO010001191.1:0-2348 GCA_964487165.1 uncultured Solibacteraceae bacterium
TGGCAGAAGACGCACCGCAGATTGCACATCGAAAAGAATATGGTTCCGCTGCCGTTCCAGCCGCGCAGGCAGTTCTCCTCGCCGAAATGCTGGAACGCGCTGCTCACCTGGGCGTACCGGCCGGTATGACAGGCCGCCGTCTTATCGGCCATCCGGTCCACGCCGCAATCGCGCGGGCAGACAAGGCAGTTCGACAGCCGCTCCAGAGCTTCGCCCGCCCGCCGATGCAATTCGCCGGACCGGTATAGCGCCATATAGGCGGGTTCGAACTCCGCGCGCGGCAGAATGAATTCGCTCTCGCTCCTCGCGGCCGTCATAGTCAGCAAACTGGTAAGATTATATCCCGCCAGGGAGCGGCACGAGTGGCGCCGGCACGCCTGCCATCTCAAAAAATAATAGAATATGGCAACGATGCGAAGCCGCTGGATCCTTACCCTTTTGATAGCCGGCCCTCTTCTGGCGGCCGATGAGCATGGCGCACTGATTCTCCATTTCCTGCAGCTGCCGGTCGGCGAGGAAACCTACCAGTTGACTACCGAGCCCGACGGGTCCCTGACTCTGCACTCCTCTTTCGATTACACCGAACGGGGATCCCACGTGCCACTCACCGCCACTCTTCGAATGAAGCCGGACTTCTCTCCGTTACAGTTTGAGGCCAAGGGCAAGAGCTATCGGCCCTTCAGCGTGGACGCGGCGGTGCGAGTGAATCCCGATGGACTGACCGCGACCGTGCGCGACGGAGGGAAGGAGACGCAGGCCGCGCTGCCCTCGCGCTTCTTCACCATCAGCGGCTACGCTCCGTTCTCCGTTCAGATGATGATGCTGCGCTATTGGGCCGGCCACGGCAAGCCGGCCCGTCTGACCCAACTTCCCGCGCAAGCGCCAGGGACCGAGGCAGAAATCGCCATCACCGGGGAGGACACTGTCGATGACGGCGGCAAGCCGGTCCGCCTCACGCGCTACTCGCTGGGAAACGTGGTGTGGGGGCGGGAAAGCATCTGGCTAAATCCCAGCGGCGAGATTGCCGCGGGAGTCAGCTATGCCGGTGGCCTGCCGCTCGAAGCCGTGCGCACCGAGTACCGCGCCGCATTGCCGCAGTTGATTCTCAGCGCCAATACGGACCGCATGAAGGAACTCGCCACCGCGCGGGAGGCGATCAAGCCCCTGGCGAAGGGCGAGTTCGCCATCGAAGGCGCAACCCTGATCGATGGCACCGGCGCGGCTCCCATACCGGACGCCGTGGTCTTAGTCCGCGACGGGAGGATCGCCGCGGCGGGAGCGCGAGCGCAGGTGGCCGTGCCGAAGGGAATCACGGTCATCGATGGACGCGGCGCCACGCTATTGCCAGGCCTGTGGGAGATGCACGCGCACTTCGCGCAAGTGGAGTGGGGGCCGGCCTACCTGGCCGCCGGGGTTACTACGGCCCGAGACTGCGGCGGTGAGTTTGAGTTCATCACGTCGGTTCGCGATCTAATCGAAAGCGGACGCGGGTTAGGGCCGCGCCTGGTGCTGGCGGGATTGGTCGACCGCAGCGGCACCGGCACCTTCGGCATCAACTGGGCCGATACGCCCGAACAGGGCCGGGCGCAAGTGGCCCGATACAAGGCGGCAGGCTTCGCGCAGATGAAAATCTATAGCCGCATCCAGCCGGATGTGCTGGCGGCCATCGCGGCGGAAGCGCATCGGCAAGGTATGACCGTTACCGGGCATGTGCCCGAAGGCATGACGGCCATACAGGCGGTGGAAGCCGGCATGGATCAGATCAATCACTTCGGCCCGGTCTACCAGGAGGTGCGCAGGGCCGGCGACAATCGCGATCGCGCGATTCAGTTTTTCAAGGACCACCACACCGTGGTCGACCCCACCATGGCTTGGGGTGAGTTGCTGGGCCGTCCCATGAACGTAGATATCGCCAGCTTTGAGCCGGGCTTCGCCAAGGCTCCGTACACGTTGACCTCGGTGATTGGCACTGCCGGAAGCGCCGCTACTGCCGCGCCGCAAGGCACGCGCCAACAGGACCAGTACGCGGTGCTGCGCGCACTCTACGCGGCGGGCATCCCGATTGTCGCGGGCACGGATAAGGCCATACCCGGGCACAGCTTGCATCGCGAGCTGGAGCTCTATGTTCAGGCGGGGCTTACGCCCATGCAGGTGATTCAACTCGCCACCAGCGGGGCCGCCAAGGTAATGGGTCTGGACGGGGACGTGGGCACGGTACAAGCCGGCAAGCGGGCCGACTTGATTTTGGTGCAGGGCAATCCGCTGGAGCAATTCTCCGACTTGCGAAAGGTGACGCGCGTCGTGACCAAGGGACAAATGTACGACCCCGAGGATCTGTGGAACAACGT
>CAZARO010001192.1:0-2344 GCA_964487165.1 uncultured Solibacteraceae bacterium
TCCGTCTTGCGCGCGCCCACCACGTACAGCATGGACGCCGCCTTCTTCGGCGAAGTCTTGCGGTTCTTAGTCTTCTCCAGATAGGACGCGAGATCCGCGCTGCTAACGGTGATCCGCCCGGCTACGATCATCGGTTTCTTTTGGTCCTGGACACGCTGCCCTTCAATCGCGGTAATGAATTCGGTTTCGGTCAGGTAATCGAGGATGTCGTTACGCGCGCCGCCCTCGAACTGCTCGTCCTCGGTGGCCTCGCGCACGATGCAGGCGTCCAAGAGCTTCTGCTGGAACGCATCCCACTCCTTGGGCTTAATCTTGTTAATAATTCGCAGCGTTCCCTGGGCAATCTTTTTCTTCAGTAAGCGATAGACGATCAACTCGTCGATATCCTCGAACTCGAAGACGCCGTCGGCGGTCCGCATGTGAAACGTGGGCTCCTTGCCTTTGATACACTCCATCCGGACGACCTCGACGCCCAGGACGAGCGAGATCTCGTGACAGAGCAGCAGCTTGCTTTGTTCCAGGATCTCCTCGGGGGATCGCGGCGGCCTCGGCGCCTTTTCGTCCGCTTGCGAGCCCGGAACATCCGTCAACGGTGCCGGCAAGCCATTCACCGGCGGCGCGGGCGTGCCATTCGCGACCGCCGGCTGTTGCACACCAGGGAGGACGATGGGAGTAGGCGGGGCCTCAGCCACGCGCGCCAGGCGGGCCTTCACAATACTCCTCCGGAAGTAGCCAGCGTCGAGCTTCTGCTTCTGGCCGTTCTGCGCCCGGTGGTGGACGATCAGGTCGACGATCTTCTGCTCGGTGAGGCCGGCGTCCAGAGCGAAATGGATCAGCGCCATATCGTACCCGGAGTTGCTTTGGTCCTTCAGATCGTGACGCTGTCGAAGCCACGTGTTCCGAAACCGCATGGCGGTCGCGGCATCGCTGTTCGCCGGGTCCATCCACGCGTCCAGCAACTCCTGGGGGACGCGCGCGCTCGCATCGACGGTGACCGCAACGCCCTCAAATTGCGCCCGCCAGTTGCGCACCGCTTTCTCTTGTGCCTCGGGATCAGGGATCTGGTAATACTCGATGAGATCGATGAAATCCCCCATGTTGTAGTGGAGGTCGGTCTTGGCGAGGAGCGTCACATCCTTCGGGTTGCCCGGGTCCTTGCAATTCCGCGTACCGGGAATCCGCAGAACGCGTGCGAGGTCGGCCAGCCGCTCGTAGGCCCATCCTTGCTTCTGCGCGTTGAGGCGCAACAGGGTATGCCACCGCCCGAGGATGCGCGCGACTCCGGCGCGGTCCTGTGCGTTTTCGAAGACGTGCGGTTCCTTCAGCAGCCACCAGGATTGAATGCCGTTGCCGGTGCCAACCATGATGGTCGGCTTCATTTCCGGAGGATGGATCGACATGGCCTGCTGGATCGTCTGCGGCAGCGCCTTATTCTTATGAGCCTCCGAGAGCAGATCGAAGTCGGCGCCGATGCCACAGATGGAGGCGATCTCGTCGGAGGGACACCGGTTGTGCGGCCCGTGATCCTTGCTGGCCAGCCCGATACCGGTGTAGATATCCCGGTTGCCGCCAAGGCTGATCACATAATCGGAAGCCTCCTGGACGACGGTGAACCAGCGCGACAGCTTCTCTTTGCCGGTCCAGATGAGAATGAATTGTTCGTCGGGCTTGTATTCCCAAAGCTGGTTCAAGAAATCGAATGGCGTCATCCGCGTGGCCCTCGAGCGTCGGCTACACCACCCGGACTGCAAGTTTTTCGAAGCGGACCAGGAAGAGATCTTTGGCGACCTCCGGACACAGCGGCTTGATGCGCCGGTCCATCGGTTCGGCGCCGGCCCATGATACGCAGTGCTGGTGCGTCTCGTGGCAAACGTCCCGCAACTCCGTGGCCAAGACCACGTTATCGGCCGTGACCACTTCGGCGGGCATTGCGGGAGGCAAGCCGAAGCGGCCACAGATGGCCGCCATCATCCGGCGCTCGAGTTCCGCGTAGGTCACTCCGCGGTGGATGCGATCCTCCCGAACGGCGGTGGTGATCGCGTTGGCCACCACCATCCATCCCTCACGCCGCACGATCCCCCGGTCCACCAGATCGTGTGCCAAAACGTCTCCCAGGTAGCGCAACCGGTCGCTGCTCTCGGGCGTGCCTTCAATGGCGCGCTTCAAAGGGCGCGTAAGGTCATGCAGATAAGCCTCGCTGGCATCGTGCAGCAGGCCCCAGAGCGCGGCGCGTCGGCCCTCGATCAACTCCGACACCAGGACGCTATGCTGCGCCACGGAGTAGTAAACCGGCACGTGGCCGGCAAAGCGGCACGTATGGGAGAGCGCGTGGGCGATATCCTCG
>CAZARO010001193.1:0-2344 GCA_964487165.1 uncultured Solibacteraceae bacterium
CAGGTACGGCTCATAGGCCAATGTAAGTGACATTGGGATACCATCCTGCCCCACTACGGCGCGGTAATCTGAAGCGTGGCGACAGCGCACTGGGCGGAAATTCTGGATGCGGGCGACCCTGCGGCCGCGCGCGCCGCGTGGCAGCAAGACTTTGCGGCCGACGGCGACTCACCGCAAGCAACGTGGGAGCTTGCCGAGATCGAGGAGCGTTGGGGCGATGCGCTCTTCTTCGCCGGCGAGAGCGGCGCCGCGGCGCATTATCAAGCCGCCTGGAGAGCACTGGCGCCGCCGGGAGCACGGTTCTCCTCCCTGGAGGAGAGCGAACGCCGCATGGCGGCTTACGCTCGCGTAACCGTCAAACTGCAGGCCATCGATCCTCATGGAAAGGCGCGAACCGGAAACAGCGGTGAGCCTCACCCGAACTTCCATGCCATCGAGCTGCCCAAGCCCGCGCCCGAGCCGGTGAAGCCTGCACCGGAGGCCGTCGAGGCCCCACCGCCTGTGCCGAGACAGCAGTCGGGCTTTGCCGATCTCTTCCGGATGAGCGACCACTGGCGTCACTGCGGCCTCGGGGCGAAGTGGCGCGATGCGGGCAGGGAACTGGCCGCGGCGTTTCCCGAGGCCGCACGGTGCGCCTACCAGTGGAGCCTGGATTACTTCACGCTATACAACCAGGCCTGGACGGCGCACCTGCCCGCCTCACGCTGGGACCCCGACGGCGGCGAAGACATCGAGGAAGTGCAGAGCCTGATGAGTTGCTTGGGCGATAATCGGCCCGACGCAGCGCTGCCCGCGTGGGTGGAAGCGCTGCTGGCGGGCGACTGGCAACGGGCGTCAGCGGCCCTGGGCGATACCGTGGCGCCGCCGGAATTCAAAGCGGTGGCCGCAGTGCTGTCGGTAGCCAGAGACGCCGCCGCGGGTAGGACGCGCCTTTAGCTGGTGGGGCAGGCAATAGTGCCTGCAGGCGGCCTTCAGGCCGCCGTGGGCCGGCTGAAAGCCGGCCTGCAGCCAGGATTGGCCCCACAGGCCAGTCCCTAGTCATTACGCCTCTATGCGCGTTCCCAGCACCTTGAGAAATTGGGCCAGCCACGCGGGATGCGCGGGCCACGCCGGGGCGGTGACCAGCTTGCCGCTGGTAATGGCCTGATCGATGGCGATGGCCGCATATTTCCCGCCGGCAGCGGTCACTTCCGGCCCCACCGCGGGGTAGCAGCTGCACGCTTTGCCGGCGATCACTCCGGCTGCGGCCAGGATCTGCGCCCCATGGCATATGGCGGCGATCGGCTTATCGGAATCGGCGAAATGCCGCACTATTTCGAGCACCCGTGGATTGAGCCGCAGGTACTCGGGCGCGCGGCCGCCGGGAATGACGAGCGCGTCGTACTCCTCCGGGCGGACTTCGTCGAAAGCAGCGTTCAGGGCGAAGTTGTGGCCTCGTTTTTCGCTATAAGTCTGGTCGCCCTCGAAATCGTGGATGGCGGTGCGCACCGCATCCCCGGCCTTTTTGCCGGGACAAACCGCGTGTACCGTGTGTCCCACCATCAGCAGGGCCTGGAAAGGAACCATCACTTCGTAATCCTCCACATAATCGCCAACCAGCATGAGTAGTTTTTTGATAGCCACGATAGATTCTCTCCTTGAGACCATGGTCGCACTTCGGCCCTTGAGTGGGCTAGAATCGGGGCATCTTGACTCCTCTGTTCGATCGCGATCCGCCATCTCCCACCCGCGAGGCGCTGGAAGAAGGCGCCGTACTGCTGCGCGGCTTCGCATTTGCTGACGCGGCCTCGCTGGTCAAGGAAGCCGCGCGCGTCGCGCAGGCAGCACCGTTCCGCCATCTGGTGACGCCGGGCGGCTTCACCATGTCGGTGGGGATGACCAACTGCGGCCGCGTGGGGTGGGTTTCCGACCGCACCGGCTATCGCTACGATCCCTGCGATCCCGATACGGGCGCGCCCTGGCCCGCGATGCCCGCGCCGTTTCTCGGCCTGGCCGCGCGCGCTGCCGCCGAGGGCGGCTTCCTGCATTACGACCCCGACGCCTGCCTGATCAATCGCTACACCGCCGGGTCGAAGCTGGGACTGCATCAAGACCGCGACGAGAAGGACGCCTGGTCGCCCATCGTCTCAGTCTCTTTAGGCTTGCCGGCGGTATTCCTGTGGGGCGGGAAGCGGCGCGGCGATGCGGTGCGCCGCCTGCGCCTGGAAAGCGGCGACGTGGTAGTGTGGGGTGGTCCGGCGCGCTTCGTCTATCATGGCGTGGCGCCGCTAAAGGACGGGGAACATGCGCTCACTGGCGCGGCGCGGATCAATCTGACGTTTCGGAAGGTCTTCTAAGGGCACCG
>CAZARO010001194.1:0-2340 GCA_964487165.1 uncultured Solibacteraceae bacterium
TTTATCGGGGTCCTGTTGCTGGCGGTGGTGTTTGCCATGGGGTACGTGCTGGGGCGGGGCACGCCCAAGTCCGCCAGCGTGGCGCCGGAGACGGCCGCGGTTCCCCAGAACACCGCTTCGGAAACCCGCCCGCAAGCGGCAGTCGCTGCTTCCCCCAGCGGCGAGGCCGTGCCCGCATCGGTGCCGGTGATGAATCCCGATGTCGCGCATCCTGACGGCACGCCGCCGGCGGAACAGCCGCCGCAGCCCACCACCGTCCCCGCGAAAGAGGCCAGCGCTCCGGCGCCACCACCCGCGGCCCCGCCTGCTCCTCCGCCTGCCGAAGCGGCGCCCGGAACATATTGGCAGGTCCTGGCCGGAAGCCAGAGTTCGGCCGACGCTATGTCGCAGACGCTCAAAGGTCAAGGCTTTCCGGTTACCACCCGCAGCGGTAAGGACAACTTCACGCACGTATGGGTGGGACCCTATCCCGACAAGCAATCCCTGAGCCGCGCCAAGAAGCAACTGGAAGAAGCCGGGTTTACGAATCTCGTCAAAAAGCCGTGAGCGACTCGCTGATACAGCTCGGCGGAGCTCCCCGGCCCCGCCTGCCGGAGTGGGCCCGCAAGAGCCGCACTCATTTTCAGTCGCTCAACAAGCTCAAGAGCGGATTGCGGGAATTGAACCTGCACACCGTCTGCGAATCGGCGCGCTGCCCCAACATCCATGAGTGCTTCCACCGCGGAGCCGCCACCTTCATGATCCTGGGCAGCCATTGCACGCGCGGCTGCGGATTCTGCTCCGTGCCGAAGTTCAATCCCGCCCGCCGCGAGATGCCGCTGGACTCCGCTGAGCCGGCCCACGTCGCCCGCATGGCCGCCGATATGAAGCTGCGCTACGTGGTGATCACCAGCGTCAACCGCGACGACCTTCCCGATGGCGGATCGGCGCATTTCGCCGAGACCGTCCGCCAGGTGCGCGGCGCCCTTCCCGGTGCGCGCGTGGAAGTACTCACTCCCGATTTTTGCGGCGACCTCGATGCCGTCGCCCGCGTGCTGGATGCCGGTCCGCACGTTTTCAATCACAACATGGAGACCGTGCCGCGTCTCTACGCCCGCGTGCGCCCGCAGGCCGACTACCGGCAATCGCTCGACGTACTGGCTTTCGCGCGGCGCCATTCGGCGGCGCTCACCAAGTCCGGCTTCATGGTGGGGCTGGGTGAGACCGAAGACGAAGTCCGCGGCCTGCTGCGCGATCTGCACTCCGTGGGGACCGACGCCGCCACCATCGGCCAGTATCTGCAGCCCACCCGCCGCAATCTGCCGGTAGCGGAGTTTGTCGCGCCCGCGCAGTTCGAGCGCTATCGCGAATACGGCCTTTCTCTGGGCTTCAAGATGGTCTTCAGCGGTCCGCTGGTGCGCAGTTCCTACATGGCCGACGAAGTCGCCGACGCCGCGCGACGGACCCCGTGCTGAACCTCATAATGGCGCTGCTCTCGGCGGCGCTGCTGATACTCTGCTTCCCGCGATTCAACCTGGTCTGGTTCGCTCCCGTGGCGCTCACTCCGCTGCTGCTGGCACTGGCGCGCGAACGCCGGCCGGGGCGCCGTTTCCTGCTCGGATGGACCACCGGAGCGGTCTATTGGTGCGGCGTGTGCTACTGGGTCGAGATCGTGCTCGCGGTCCACGGCGATATGGGCAAGGGGCTCGCCTGGGGCATGTTCGTGCTGTTCTGCGTGGCCAAGGCGATGCACATGGGCGTATTCGCTTTGCTGGCCGGGATCCTGATGCGCCGCTGGTGGGCCGTGCCTGCCGTGGCTGCGTGGTGGGTGACGGTGGAGGTGACCCACGGCTCGCTGGGCTTCGCCTGGCTGGCGCTGGGCAACGCGGGAGTGGACATGGGGATTCCCATGCGCATGGCGCCTTATACCGGCGTTTATGGGCTCTCCTTCGTCTTCGTGACGATGGCCACGGGGCTGGCGCTGGCCATTTTGCGGCGGCCGCGGCGAGAGTTGTTATGGCTCGCGCCGCTCCTGCTGCTGCCCCTGCTGCCCGCCATGCCCCCCGCCCAGGCTGGCCAGGACGCCGCCCTGCTGGTGCAGTCCAATATCTCCGAGACGCAGGAGTGGAATCCCGAAATCCTCAGCCAGACCGTTCGCGAACAGGCCGCCATCACGCTGCGTGGAGCGCTGCAGCCGGGACTCCGCCGTCCGTCCATTGTGGTGTGGCCCGAGGTGCCCGCACCGTATTATTACGAGGACGACGCGGGCTTCCGCGAGTATGTCGACAACCTGGCCCGCCTCACCCAGGCTTACCTGCTGGTGGGGGTGGTGGCGCATACTCCCAAAGGAGCGCCGCTCAA
>CAZARO010001195.1:0-2331 GCA_964487165.1 uncultured Solibacteraceae bacterium
CCGCGACTGCAAAGGAGCGGTTGCGGGGTTTAGTACGAGGGAGCCCCCAGATCAGCTAAGCACCCGTGGACGCGTAAGCGCCGCAAGTAGCTCTGTAGATGGGGTTTGGCCGTCGGACTCTGACTCCTGGCCTTGCGCTCATCGCGGCGGATGATACGAAATCGTCGCGGCCCGTAAAGATCTTGATCGTTAATAGAGCTACTCGTCGTTGCATTTGTCCTAAAAAGGTCCGAATATATAAGTGAGAGCAAGGAAGCCACCACCACGTGGAGGTGCTATGAGTTTCGCCGTCGCCCGCGGAGCCCGGCTGGCCTTCGACGGCGCCCGTTTACGGCATGCGCACGCTGCCGGGAGTGGCGCCCGTAGAGGAGTGAGATGAATATCGGAGTCATTCAGGAGCGTGGACCGTTCGACCGCAGGGTGGCTCTCACCCCCGCGGTGGTGCGGCGTTTGACGGGCGCTGGCCACACCGTTTGGGTGGAGACCGGGGCGGGCGATGGCGCCATGTTCGGCGATGCCGAGTACCTGCGCGCGGGCGGCCAGATCGCGTACTCGCCGGCGGAGGTGCTGCAACGGGCGGAACTGGTGGCGAAAATCGCCCGGCCTACGGTGGAAGAGATCCGCCTTTGCCGGCCGGGCACGGCGCTCATGGCCTTCTACCATATGGCGGTGGCCCATAAGGGATTGCTCGACGCCATGGTGGAGCGCAGCCTGACGGCCATCGGCAGTGAAATCGTGCAACTGGATAACGGCCGCCTGCCTGTGTTGGCGGCGGTGAGCGAAATCGCCGGCCAGATGACCGTTCCGATCGCGGCGCACCTGATGCGCTCCGGTTCCGGCGGGCGCGGCATTCTGCTGGGCGGTACTCCGGGAGTGGCGCCCGCGCACGTGGTGATCCTGGGAGTGGGCACGGTGGGGTCGGCGGCGGCGCGCGGGGCCATCGCCAGCGGAGCGCGCGTCACGGGGTTCGACGTGCATCCCAGCCGCTTGCGCCGCATCCTGGAACACGTCCGCGGTGTGGAGACGTGCCTGGCGGATGCCGAAGCCATCGCCGAATCCCTGGCGACGGCCGACGTGGTGATCGGCGCGGTCCTGACCGCCGGCACGCGGACGCCGCACGTGGTGACCCGCGCCATGGTGGAGCGGATGAAGCCCGGTTCGGCCATCATCGACATCTCTATCGACCAGGGGGGCTGCGTGGAAACCAGCCGTCCCACCACCCTGGCGGAACCGACATTTTCCTGTCACGAAGTGACCCATTTCTGCGTGCCCAATGTTACGGCCGACCTGGGCCGCTCGTCGAGCGTGGCCATTGCGCAGGCCATGCTGCCCTATCTGCTCAAGCTGGCCGAGCGCGGTGTAGACGCCGCCATCGACGCCTGCGCCGATTTGCGGCGCGGCCTGTATCTTATTCGGGGGAGGCGCCCATGAACGGCGACTATCGTTCGCGAATCGTATCTGCCGACCAGGCCGTGGAGCGAGTCGCATCCGGCCAGCGCGTGTACATCCACAACGGGTGCGCCGAACCCACGGAACTGGTGAAAGCGTTGACGCGCCGCGGTCCGCAGCTCAGCGACGTGGAAGTGATCCACATGGCCACCATGGGGATTGCCGACTACAGCCTGCCGGAGCACGAAGGCCACTTCCGCACCAACTCGCTGTTCATCGGCGGCAACGTGCGGCAGGCCGTCCAGGAAGGCCGCGGAGATTACACGCCGGTTTTCCTGAGCGAGGTTGAAGGGTTGTTCAGCTCCGGCGCCATCCCCATAGACGTGGCCCTGCTGCAATGCACTCCTCCCGACGCCTACGGCTACATGAGCCTGGGGCCGGCGATCGACGTGTCGCTCACGGTGGCGCAATACGCGCGTCACGTGACGGTGGAGATCAACGACCAGATGCCGCGCACCCTGGGCGATGCGTTTCTGCACGTCAGCCGCGTGGATTCTTTCATTGAGACGTCGCACCCCCTGGCCGAGTATCCGCAGCATGAGGTGACCGCGCAGCACCGCGCCATCGCGCGCAACGTGGCCGCGCTCATTCCCGATGGGGCCACGATTCAGACCGGCATCGGCGGTATTCCGGAAGCCACGCTGGCGCTGCTCAAATACCACAAAGACCTGGGGATCCACTCGGAAATGGTGCCCGATGGCGCCATCGACCTGATTCAGAGCGGCGTGGTGAACGGCGAACGGAAGACGCTGCACCCCCAGAAAGCCATCGCCGGGTTCGTGCTGGGGAGCAAACGGCTGTTCGACTTTATCGACAACAACCCCATTTTCGAATTCCACCCCACGGCCTACTGCAACGATCCCATGATCATCGCGCGCAACG
>CAZARO010001196.1:0-2325 GCA_964487165.1 uncultured Solibacteraceae bacterium
GTCCGTTGGCGATGATGGAGCCGAAGCGATTGCGGAACTCCTTGACGATCACGCCCGAATCGAGCCCGGCCGGCGCCTTTACCGCGGTCACCGAAGAACCTGGCGAGGTGGGCGAGAATAGCTCCAGCCCCAGTTTCTGCACCGCCGCGCGCGTAGCTTTGGCCAGCAGCTGCGCGTTTTCGATAAGATTCGCCATCCCCAGTTGCTTGACGTAGCGCAGCGCTTCCGCCAGCGCCAGAATCAGCGAAGTAGCCGGCGTCCAGCTCGATTCGCCCGCGTCGCCGCTCTTTTTTTCCTTCTTCAAATTGAAATAATAGTGCGGCAGAGTGGCCGTTTCAGTGAATTTCCAGGCCTTCGGACTCACCGACATAAATGCCAGCCCGGGCGGAATCATGAAGGCCTTCTGCGATCCGCCGATCACCACGTCGAGCCCCCACATGTCGATGTCCAGCGGCATGGTGCCCAGGCCGGTGATGGCGTCGACCACCAGAATCGCCTTCGTTTCCGCGACCGCCTCACCCATGGCGCGCACGTCGTGTGCCGCCCCGGTGGAAGTTTCGGAAGCCTGCACGAAGACGGCCTTGGTCGCCGGTTCGGCTGCCAGCGCGGCTTCCACCTGCGCGGCCGAAACGGCGCTACCGTACGGCACTGTCAGCACGTTGGCGTCCAGCCCGTAAGCCTTGGCGATGTCGGCCCAGCGCTCGCCGAATTTTCCGGCCACGCAGACAATCGCCTTGTCGCCGCGCGAGAAAAGGTTGGAGACCGTGGCATCCATGGCGCCCGTGCCCGACGCGGCGAACAGCAGCACGTCGTGCGCGGTGCCCATCGCTTCCTTGAGATCGGCCAGACACGATCGGTACACTTTACGGAAGTCTTCCGTGCGGTGATGAATGTCGGACGCCATCATGGCGTGGAGGGCGGGCGGATAGAGAGGCGTCGGCCCAGGTGTTAATAAACGTTGCTTGCGGATGTGCATCTGGGGTTTTAGTCTTCTAGAATAGCAGACAATATGCCCCTCATTGACCAGATACAGAAGGATATGGTTGCGGCCATGAAAAGCAAGGAAGAGGCCCGTCTAAGCGCTCTCCGCATGATTAAAGCCGCGCTCATGAAGCTGAAAGTGGATTCGCCCAAGCCGATAGACGAAGCCGCCGAGATGCAGCTGTTGAAGCAACTCATCAAGCAGCGAATCGACGCCGCCGAGATGTTTCGCAAAGGCGGGCGTCCCGAGCAGGCGGAGAAAGAAGAGGCCGAAAAGGCGCTCATCGAGACCTATCTGCCGGCCGGCGCCAGCGAAGCCGAGATCGATGCCGCCATCGCGGAAGCCATGGCGGAGACGGGCGCGGCATCCATCAAACAAATGGGCGCGGTAATGAAGGCCGCACAGGCGCGCCTGCAGGGAAAGACCGTCGATGGTAAGGCGTTGAGTGATAAAGTGAGGTCTAAACTTTCATGACGCCTCCACAAAACGAAGTCCCGCGCCACCGGCCGTTTGTGCCGGAGGGCATGAAGATGCAGGAATTCACCGTGCGCGCGGTGATCCTGGGGCTGGTGATGTGCGTGATCCTGGGGGCGGCCAATGCTTACCTGGGGCTGCGCGCCGGCCAGACCATCGCGGCCACGTATCCCGCGGCGGTCATCGGCATGGCCGTGCTGCGCGTGTTCAAGGGCTCGATCCTCGAGGAGAACATCGCGCGTACCGCCGGCTCCATCGGCGAATCGGTGGCTGCCGGCGCGGTCTTCACGCTTCCGGCCTTCGTTTTGGTGAAAGCCTGGCCGTCATTCGATTCGAGCGAGGCCTATTGGAAGTCGACCGCGTTGATGATGGTTGGCTCGGTCCTCGGGGTGCTGTTCGTCTCGCTGATTCGCCGCGTGATGGTGGAAGATCGCGAACTGCCGTTCCCCGAATCGGTGGCCGCTTCGGAGATCCACAAGGCGGGACAGGCGGGCGCGAGGGCGGCGAAATACCTGTTCTACAACATCGTGTTCGGCGCGCTGGTATTTCTCGGCGGCCAGTTCAGCTTGTTCGCCGTGGATCACGATTTCTTCTTCCATGTGGGTCAACTGGGAAGGAGCACGCTGCGCCTGGGGGCGCTCGGCTCGCGCAATCTCCTTCCCGCCGGCGGCACCTCCACGGTCGCGGCGCCCACTGTCAGTCCGGCGTTCCTGGGAGTCGGTTATATCATCGGGCCGGAGCTGGCCTCGCTCAATTTTTCCGGCAGTGTGGTCGCCTGGGGCTTGCTGATTCCCCTGCTGATCTTTTTCCTGGTATCGCAATTGCAGGCCTACCTGCCTGCTACTCCCACCGACGCGAGCTGGCTTGGA
>CAZARO010001197.1:0-2323 GCA_964487165.1 uncultured Solibacteraceae bacterium
CGAGGTGGCCATCGCCTATTCGTTCGATTCCTTCATCGCTTCGCACCCCAACGGACCGTCCAGCACCACGCGGCAATACTTCAAAACTCCCTATACCAACCAGGTCCAGGAAGCGTTCGAACCCTTGTTCCGCGCGAACCTGGACGTTGCCATCGTCAACGTCGGCAATCACGACCTTGCGCGCTACAAGCTGGTCATTGTGCCGGCCGATTACGTGATGGACTTCGCGGGCGCGAAGGCCCTGCGCGACTACGTGAGCGGCGGCGGCACGGTGCTGATGACGGCGCTATCGGCCAAAATCGACGAGCACGCCCAATGGTTCGAGACCCCGCTGCCGGGGCGCCTGAGCGACGTCTTCGGACTGAAGACCAACGAGTTCTATGAGGTTGAAACGGCCCTCACCTTCGAATTGGATGGCGCATCCATCGCGAGCGGCGTACGCTGGTATGAAATGCTCGAGCCTTCAACGGCCACGGTCCTTTCGCGATTTACCAATACCTCCGGCCATTCCCCGGCGGTCACCATCAATAAGTTCGGCAAGGGCAACGCGCTCTATCTGGCGACCGAATCGAAGGCGTCGGCGATCGGGCCGGTGCTGAACTCCATCTATAAGATGGTGGGCATTCAACCAGGCCCCAAGACTCCCGATGGAGTGTACGCGAGGGTTGTGGATGGACGGACCCTCTACGTGAACACGACGCAGCGGGAGCAGAGGATTCCCATCGAGGGCCGGCGCAAAGGGCTTATCAGCGGCCGGGTTTACGAAGGAGCGGTGATCCTGGGTCCGCAGGATGCCGATCTGATACCCTGACCGCTCAGCTCACGCATCGGCGTTTTGTGCCAGTGTCATCACGGTCTGCACAGCATGACGGGTTGCCGCGAGAATCGAAAGGACTGTTCAACCGCATGAAACGATATCGAATGGAACTCAGTGCTGCCTCACTGGCAGTTACCATTATTGCCACCGTTCTTCATGGCCAGCAGGCAGGACCTGCCGCCGGCCCGGGATCGGGCCCTGGCACCCGCACCATTGCCGAGGCCGATTGCACGGCTGCGAAGCTGGGTACCGAAATTCCGGTCAACGCCATCGGCGAGCCGGTTTCGGCGGTTACCTTGAATGCGCCGCAGTGGCACGCAGAAGCCAACGGCACGCCGGCGTATTGCAGCGTCGAGGGGAGTCTCGCGCCGGTGGACAAGAACGCTCCGCCGATTCTCTTCGGGGTCGCCCTTCCGGCCTCCTGGTCGCTGCGAGGCGTGCAGCTCGGAGGCGGCGGGATGAACGGAATGGTTCCGCGCTTGACGGGGGGAGTCGGCCGCGGCGGTCCCACGCTTCTGCAGCAAGGCTTCGCCACATACGGCAGCGACTCCGGTCACCAAATGGCCGGGTTTGGCACGCCCGGTAGAGGACCGCAAGGCGCTCCGGGCGCAGCACCTGGACCCGGCACGCCGCCGATGGGCGGTGGAACTGGAGGCGCAATGCCCGCCGGTTTCGGCGCCCCTAACCCCGCCGCGGACCGCTGGGCACTGAACGACGAAGCCATCGCGAATCTCGGCTACATGCAACTCAAGAAGACGCACGACGCTGCCATGGTGGTGATGCAAAGGGCGTACGGAGCGCAGCCGCGGTACAACTATTTCATCGGGAGTTCTCAGGGAGGCCGCGAGTCGCTAACCGTGGCGCAGCGCTACCCCGCCGATTACGACGGCATAGCCGCCGAGGTCCCGATCCTCAACTTCTCGACGCTCATGCTGGCGCCGGAACTGATCCGTATCCAGGAGAAGCCCGCGGCGAATTGGGTGCCGCCGGCCAAGGTGAATGCGATTCGCGGGGAGTTCATGCGGCAATGCGACAAGCTGGATGGCCTGGTGGACGGCGTGATCAACAATTACATGGCATGCCGCGCCATCTTCGATATGAAACAGGGCGATCCGGGCCGCAATCCCTGGGCGGCAAAGCGTTGCCCCAATAACGTGGATCCGAACCCACAGGACACCAGCGCGGCGGCCTGCCTCACCGACGGCCAGATCTCGACTCTGAAAATGGTCTACTCGCCTTATGTGTTTGCCACCCCGCTGGCGAACGGCGTGAAGAGCTTTGGCATGTGGGTTCCGAACACCGACCCGTCGGGGAGCGGCCTGATTGTCAACGCGCGCTACCGCGGCCAGGAAGGCGCGGCGGAGAACGCCCCGATCCACGGCCACCTGGGTGTTCTGGGAGTGACCGGATTTCTGATGCGGGACCTGGCCGCGAATCCTTTAGATTATGTGGAAGGCGGTCCGCTGAACAAACGCCGTGTGGAACTCTCCGCCATTCTCGATTCCA
>CAZARO010001198.1:0-2322 GCA_964487165.1 uncultured Solibacteraceae bacterium
TTCGCTTGACGAGTCGAGCGGTCCAACCTCCGGAACGAAGCGCAATTGGCCACAGATGCATACAGATAAACGCGGATAAGAAGGAAGCAAGAACTAGATTTCCCGGAGCGGTGGGTTTATCCGTGTTCATCTGCGTTCATCCGTGGGTAAACTTGTGCTGCCCGCGGTGCAGCCTAAAGGGCGGAACCATGGTCGAAAGGCCAAGGGCTCTCCTCGCCGGTTAACCGCCCCCACAATTAACGCGGAATCCCACCCTTCCGGCAATGTAAGAGACATCGGGCTAATAGCTGCCACCGAAGCTCAGCTACTTCCCACCCTTCCAATCCGGCAGGCGTCCCGGGGTAGGGGGCGCGCCTGCCGCGTCGAGCTGCTTCTCCAAATTCTTGATATCGGTATCGATCAGTTTTTTGAGCTTCGGAATCTGCAGCGCCAGTTCGTCGGAGCCGATCTGATATTGCTCCATGGCAGTCTTGGTCGGATGGCCGGTGCCGCGCCCGGAGCTGCCGGCGGCGTTGATGCGGTCGGAGATCGACGCCGGCACTGGCTCCGCATGAGAGCGCCAGATGCGGTCGCCGGTCAGCGCCAGGTTGATGGCGTCGAGATCACGCTGCAGCCCAAGCGCCGTCTCGTGCAGTTTGGGGGGAAGCGAAGGAACCGCGTCGATGGCGCGTTTGATGGAATCGAGGCGCGTGCCGGCTTCGGCAGCGGCTTCCTGGGTCGCGATCAGGGCCTTATCGAGTTTGCCCAGCTTTTCCTGGAACTCGATCATGGAGACGCGCTCTTCCTGCGTGGAGGGAGTCGCACCCACCACTTCGATGCTCTCCGAGCCGGGGAGTTCGGTCACCACGCCGTTCACGCGTTTGGCCAGCGACACGGTATATTTGCCGGGCAGCACAAATGGGCCGCCACCGCCGCCGCGTCCGCCGAATTGCGCGAACTGCTCGACGTCGCCGCCACCGCCCGCGCCGGCCGGACCACCGCCCGCGCCGCCGCGTCCGCCGCCGCGTCCACCGCCCGCGCCGCCACCTCCCAGCGGGATCGCCGGCGCGAGTCCGATGCCGGTACTGCGAAGATCCCAGGTGACGCGGTGAATGCCCTGCGTGGCCGGCTCATCGAGGCGCCGCACGATGTTGCCTTTGGCGTCTTTGATGGTCACCAGGATCGCCGGCGGCTCCTCCAGCGATTCCGCGCGCAGGTCTTCCGCCGTGGGATAGAAGGTCTCGCCGCGCTGTTCCGCCTGCCGCTCGCGCTGCTGACGCTCCTGCGCCTTGGTGCGAATGGCGTCGCGCAGGTTGTAGGTGATGGCTGCGCCCACAGGCGGGTTGGGAGTGGTGAAATTGGCCGTGCCCAGGTCGCCCCCAGGATTGAACGGCACGTATTCCAGGGCCTTGCGAACAGGGAACAGCGCGGCCTCTTTCTGCATCATCTCGGGAGTGGCCACGCGCAGCGGACTATAATCGTCGAGCACGTAGATGCTGCGCCCGAACGTGCCGATGACCAGGTCGCCCATCTGCTTTTGGATGGTTAGATCGCGCATCATGGTGGTGGGCAGGCCGACGTTCAGCTTGAGCCATTTTTCGCCGCCGATGGTGGTGAAATACAGTCCGAATTCCGTGCCCGCGAAGATCAGGTTCTTATTGACGTAGTCTTCCGCGATGGCATAAACGCCGCCGCGCTCCGGCAGGTTGCCGGAGATGTTGACCCACGTCTTGCCGGCGTCGCTGCTCTTGATGAGATACGGTTTGAAGTCGCCGTTCTGGTGATTTTCATATGCCACGTACACCGTGCCGGCATCGTGCTGCGAGGCCACGATCCGCTGCACGTAGGCGTTTTCGGGCACGCCGGCGGGCTTGTCGACCTTGGTCCAGTGCTTGCCGCCGTCCTCGGTCACCTGCACCAGGCCGTCGTCTGTGCCCACGTAGATGAGACCTTCTTTTATAGGCGATTCGGCCATCGACGAGATGTTGTCATAGAGCGCCGTGGAAACGTTCTTCTGAATGGCTTCGATGGGCCAGATCTTGCCCATCAGCGGCAGCTTGTCGCGGTCCAACTGGCGTGTGAGATCGGGGCTTACGGCCACCCAGGAATCACCGCGGTCGTCGCTGCGGTAGAGCTTCTGCGACCCGATGTACAGCCGCGTATTGGAGTGCGGACTGATGAGGAACGGCGCATCCCAATTCCAGCGGAGCGCGGGATCGCCCTTGGCGGGTTGCGGCTGGATGGAAACGCGCTCGCCGGTGCGTTTGTCGAAGCGCACGATGCCTGCGTTCTGGCTGGCGGCGTAGACGGTGTTGGGGTCTTTGGGGTCGACGCGCGAGTAGA
>CAZARO010001199.1:0-2319 GCA_964487165.1 uncultured Solibacteraceae bacterium
CACGGCGCCGATATCGTGGTCCACTCCGCCACCAAGTTTCTGGGCGGCCACGGCAACTCCATCGGCGGCATCATTATCGATAGCGGTAAATTCGCCTGGAGCGACAAGTTTCCCGCCATCACGCAGCCCAGCCCGGGCTACCACGGCATGGTATTCAGCCAAGTCTTCGGCAACCTGGCTTACATTATCAAGACGCGCGTGGAGGGTCTGCGCGATTTCGGGCCCTGCATCAGCCCGTTCAATTCCTTCCTCTTCATTCAGGGCATCGAGACCCTCAAGTTCCGCATGGAGCAGCACAGCCGCAACGCTCTGCGGGTGACCGAGTGGCTGGAGACGAATCCCGCGGTCACATGGGTCAAGTATCCGGGGCTGAAGTCCAGCCCGTACCATGCGATCTCGCAAAAGTATCTGCCGAACGGGCAGGGATCGGTAGCGACTTTCGGCATTAAGGGCGGCGCCGAAGCCGGGCGGAAGCTCATCGATTCGGTGAAGATTTTCTCGCATCTCGCCAACCTGGGCGACTCCAAGAGCCTCATCATCCATCCGGCGTCCACCACCCACCAGCAATTGACGGACGAGCAGCAACTGGACGCCGGAGTAAGCAAGGACCTGGTGCGGATTTCAGTCGGCATCGAAGACGTGGACGATCTGATCTGGGATCTCGGTCAGGCGATCGAGGCGTCACAAAAGTAAAAGCTATCAACTGGCCTCCCAGGGTCCTAGCCGTGAGCCGCAAGGCACGGCATACGGTGCTCTCCAGAAACTTCGGGTTGGCACAGGGCGTCCAAAGTGGGGCAGGATGGCATCCTGCGGCCGATTGGCAATCGGCCTTCCGCGATACCGGTGGTGCGGAGCGGGCGGGTTACCAACCCGCCGCAGGTTGACAACCTGCCCCACTTGGCTTCTCAAAGTTTCAGACTCCATGGTGGCAGCTGCTGCCCGCCCCCACCTTGCTACAATACGACCTAGAGAGCCGGGTGATGTTCCAGCGGAAAATCTTAGTCCTGGCATGCAGCTTCGTTCTGCTGGCGCCGCTCGAGTTTCGCGGACAGGTCACCATTCAACCTCGTCCGAAGCCTGCTCCTCCCGAGGAAAATAAGCCCAAAGCCAATATCCGCGTCGACACCAATATGGTGCTGGTGCCGGTGACCGTCTGCAATCCTTATAACCAGCCGGTAACAGGGCTCGAGAAGGAGCACTTCAAAATCTTCGACGACAAGGTGGAGCAGACCATCACGCAATTCTCCATGGACGATGAACCGGTGGCCGTCGGCCTGGTCTTCGACGTCAGCGGCAGCATGGGCAACAAACTGCGCGAGTCGCGCCAGGCGGCAGTGGAGTTCTTTAAGACCGCCAACCCGGAGGACGAGTTCTTCCTGGTGGAATTCAGCGACCAGCCCAAGCTTCTATCACCGATCGGAAGCAGCATCTCCGAGATCCAGAACCAGCTCACGTTCTCGCCTTCCCGGGGCCGCACGGCGCTGCTCGACGGGGTCTTTCTGGCGATGCACGAGATGCGCAAATCGCGCAAAAATCGCAAGGCCCTGTTGATCATCTCCGATGGCGGCGACAACGCCAGCCGCTATACCGAAGGCGAGGTCCGCAGCCTGGTGCGCGAGAGCGACGTGATGATTTATGCCATTGGCGTGTACGAATCCCCCGGGGTACGCTCCCGCACTCCCGAAGAGCTGGCCGGTCCCGGACTATTGAGCGATCTGTGCGAGCAGACCGGCGGACATCATTTCCCGGCCGAGATCAGCGAGCTGCCCGATATCGCCGCCAAGATCGGCGTGGAGTTGCGCAACCGCTATCTGCTCGGCTACACTCCCACCGATCAGCAGCACGACGGGCGCTATCATGGCGTGGTCGTAAAAGTGATTCCACCGCACGGCTTGCCGCCGCTGCACGCCTACTGGCGCCGCGGCTACTACGCGCCTTCCAATTGACGCCGCAGGCGCGTCATCCCTTCGCGGAAAATCTCGGGCGCGGTCAACAGGCTCACCACCAGGTACGCTTCGGAAGCGAAGTCGTAGAAAAATCCGGGCTGCACCAACACGTCCTCGCGCGCCAGCAGTTGCAGGCTCCACTCCTCTTCGCTGCGCAGCCGCGGCACTTGTACGGTGATGTACCATCCTCCCTCCACCGCCAGGATGTTGGCCGGCGACCCCGCCAGCTCCTCCCGCGCCCACGAAAGCTGCGTGGCGCATCGCTCGCGAATCTGCATCTGCACCTGCTCACCGGCTTCCAGCAGCGCGCCCGCCGCACATTGCACCGGCGTGCTCACGGAGAGGTAGGTGTCGGCGATCCACTCCAGCTTTT
>CAZARO010001200.1:0-2318 GCA_964487165.1 uncultured Solibacteraceae bacterium
AATCATCACCAGGCGATCCAGCCCCAGCGCGATTCCGCCGTGCGGCGGCGCGCCGTACTCCAGCGCTTCCAGCAAATAGCCGAAGCGGCGGCGGGCCTCGTCTTCGGTGAATCCCAGCGCGCCGAAGACCTTCGTCTGCACGTCGCGCCGGTGAATACGAATCGAGCCCGAGCCCATCTCCACGCCGTTCAGCACCAGGTCGTACGATTTGGCGCGGCAGCGTGCCGGGTCGGCCGTCAGCTTGTCCAGATCCTCGTCGTGTACCGATGTGAAGGGGTGATGCGCGGCGTTCCAGCGGCCCTCTTCGTCGTCCCATTCGAACATGGGGAAGTCCACCACCCACAGGAATCGCAGTTCCTTGGGGTCGAGCAGTTTGTGGCGGTCGTTGAACTTCTGCGCGGCGTGCAAACGCAGTTGCCCGCAAGCCTGCAGCACCGTCTCTTCGGGGCGATGTCCCTTCGGCTCCCCGGCCCAGGCGGCCAGCAGCAGCAGATCGTTCTCGCCCGCGCCGGTGCGCTCGCGCACCTTGGCCATCTGCGCGGGATAATCGCGATCCATGCGTTTGGCATCGTCGAAAACGCGCAACCCGCGCTCCTGCCCGAAGGCCTTCAGCTCGTCGCGCTCCTTGCGGCTGGGCGCGCCGGTGGCAGGTACGTGGATGGCTACCAGGGGCAAGCCGCCGCCGGCCAGTTCGGGCAGCAGATCTTCCACCGGATGCATGGGCGGGATGCGGCAATCGGGCTTGTCGCTGCCGTAGCTGCGCATCGCCTGCGCGTAGGTGAGCCGCGGGAACGGCGCCTTCACCGTGAATCCGGCCACCTGGCAGACGCGCTCAATCAGCGGCTCGATGGTCTCGAATACCCGTTCCTGCTGGGGGAACGACATCTCCAGGTCGATCTGAGTAAACTCCGCCTGCCGGTCGGCGCGGAAATCCTCGTCGCGGAAGCAGCGCACAATCTGGAAATATTTGTCGAAGCCGCTCACCATCAGGATCTGCTTGAAGATCTGCGGCGATTGCGGCAGGGCGTAAAACGTACCCGGCTGCACGCGGCACGGCACCAGGTAATCGCGCGCGCCTTCCGGGGTGGAGCGCGTCATGAAAGGCGTTTCGATCTCCAGGAATCCCTGGTCCCACAGCGTCTGCCGCACCGCCATGGCGATCTTCGAGCGCAGCAGGATATTGTGCTGCATGCGCGGACGGCGCAAGTCCACGTAGCGGTATTTCAGCCGCACGTCTTCGCTCACGTCCACTTCGTCTTCCACCGGGAACGGCGGGGTGCGCGATTCGTTCAGGATCCAGATGCGCTGCGCCACCACCTCCACCTCGCCCGTGGCCAGATTGGGATTCACGTTGGCGGCGCTACGCGGCGCTACTTTGCCTTCCACCGCGATCACGTATTCCGGCCGCACCAGCTCGGCGCGCTTGTGTACCTCCGGGCCCACGTCCTCATGGAAGACCACCTGCGCGATCCCCTCGCGGTCGCGCATATCCACGAAGATCACGCCGCCATGATCGCGGCGCTTGTGGACCCATCCCATCAAAACGACGTTCTTGCCGACGTCGGCGGCGCGCAGCGCACCACACATGTGGGTACGGCGAAGCTCGCCTAGAAAATCCAGCGCAACAGAGGTTTCCATATCGAATTGTCTCATTCCTTGGCGGCGGCCAGAGCGGCGAAAATCTCGTCGCGCGTCAGGTTCTGCTGGCCGCCCGTCGCCATATTCTTCAAGGCGTACCGGCCGGCGCTCATTTCATCTTCGCCGATAATCATGGTGAAGCGCGCGCCCGTCTTGTTGGCCAATTCCATGGCCCGTTTGAGCTTGGCTTCCACCAGCTCCACGGAGTAGCCCTGGCGCCGGAACTCGCGCGCCAGTATGCCGGCGTGGCGCGCCGCCGGCGCTCCCAGGGGAGCCACGAAAAGGTCCAGCGGCGCGGCCCGATGCTCCCCTTCCACGCTCATCACCAGGCGATCCTCGCCGATGGAAAAGCCGATTCCCGGCGCAGGCACCTTGGACCCGAGCGATTCGGCCAACCCGTCGTAACGCCCGCCGCCGAGCACGGAATTCTGCGCTCCCAGCGCGCCATGCACCACCTCGAAGGTCGTGCGCATGTAGTAGTCCAGCCCGCGGACCATGCGTGGGCGCACTTCGTAAGCGATGCCGCGGTCGTCGAGATAGAGCTTCACGGCGTCGAAATGGGTGCGGCAGGGCTCGCACAGGTAGTCGAGGATGCTGGGCAGCTTGTCGATGATCGGCTGGTCGGCTTCCACTTTGCAATCGAGCACGCGCAGCGGATTGGTGACCGCGCGGCGCTGGCA
>CAZARO010001201.1:0-2316 GCA_964487165.1 uncultured Solibacteraceae bacterium
ATGGCGCGCGCCGACGCCCCGATATTGAGCGGATTGCGGGTCTCAACCAAAACTACGCGGAGGTTGTCTTTGCGAGCTCTGTTTTTGGAGTCTGTGGAGATGTCTTGATCGTAACGCAACGCGCCGCGGCAATCTGCTACGCTGCGGTACGGGAGGCATTGAAATGACTCCGAATGTTGCTTTCCCGGAGAATTGGACCGCGCCACGGGAGCTGACTCGCGCGCTGCCGCGAGAAACCTCGATGACGGGCCGCGCCCTCTTTACCGCCATTTTTGCCGCCATGCTCCTGCTGAGCAGCGTTCCCGTACTCTTGTATCTGCGCGGCAACAACCAGCGCGACGCGGCGCGGGCGGAGGCGTTACGCACTCAGGGCCGCGAGGCCAGCGGCGAGATCGCCGCCCTATGGCACAAGAGCGACAAGTCGCACACGCCGATGGTGACTTATACGTTTACGGCCAACGCGGTCCGCTTGCGAGGAGACTCCAGCGTGCCAGGCGAATTCTGGGACAAGATCCGGAAGGCCGGTTTCCTGCCCATTCGCTATCTTCCGTCGGACCCCAGTGTCAACCATCCGGTCGCCTGGGATCCGCCTGTGGAGCCGTCCTGGTTGCCGTTCCTTCTTCCGGCGCTGCTGGCCGGGCTCGGCATAGGGCTGCTGATTAACCTCAGGCGTCAGGGCGAAGTAGCGGCGCAGGGAGTGCCGGCGGTGGGCGTAGTCACCAAATGTTTCCGCGTGAAGGGAGGGTGGGCGGTGCGCTACCAGTTCCGCATGAAAGACGGCACCGCCGCGAAGGGCTCGAGCCAGGTCCAGCGCCGCGTGGAGATTGGTGCCAACATTTGCGTCCTGTATCTGCCGCAGAATCCCAAGAGGAACCAGATGTATCCGCTGTGCATGTATCGGGTGACACAATGACCCCGCGCGCGCTTGGCGCGAACGGCCCCACGGTCTTCCCGCTCGCCCTGGGATGCATGGGGATGTCCGGAATGTACGGACCCGCGGACGAACAGGAGAGCATCGCCACCATCCACGCGGCCATCGATGGCGGCGTCACGCTGCTCGACACCGGCGATTTCTACGGCATGGGGCACAACGAAATGCTGCTCGGGCGCGTGCTCGACGGGCGCCGCGGCAAGGTGCTGCTCTCGGTGAAGTTCGGCGCCCTGCGCGGGCCCGACGGGAGCTGGCTCGGTTTCGATTCGCGCCCCGCGGCGGTGAAGAATTTTCTGGCGCATTCGCTCACCCGCCTGCGCACCGATCATATCGATATCTACCGGCCCTCGCGCCTGGACGGGAGCGTGCCGATTGAGGAGACCGTCGGCGCGATCGCCGACATGGTGAAGGCCGGCTACGTGCGCGCCATAGGACTCTCGGAAGTGAGCGCGGAGACCGTTCGGCGCGCGCAGGCCGTGCACCCCATCTGCGATCTGCAGATCGAGTATTCGTTGATCAGCCGCGGTCCGGAAGCGCGCATCTTTCCGGCCCTGCACGAGCTGGGTATCGGAGTGACGGCTTACGGGGTGCTGTCGCGCGGGCTGCTTACCGGCTCGCCGTTGGCGCCGCGCGGCGATCTGCGCGCCCACATGCCGCGATTCGTGGGCGAGAACCTGGCACGCAATCAGAGGCTCATCGACAAGCTCAACGGCTTGGCCGCCGACAGAGGCGTCGCACCCGCGCAATTGGCCATCGCCTGGGTGTTGGCCAAAGGTCCCACCATCGTCCCGGTAATCGGCGCACGCACCAGGAAGCAGTTGGAGGAATCGCTGGGCGCGTTGGCGATTCAGCTTACGCCCGAGGAAATCGCGGGGTTGGAGGAGGCGATCCCAGCGTCCGCGGTGGCGGGGACGCGCTATGCGGAGCCGCAGATGAGGATGCTCGATAGCGAACGGTGAGTGAGCTGCGCACTCAGGGCGTCGCGACAGCCCGCCGCACGATCGAGGGTGGGTAACTCTGTTGTCCACCACGGAGGCACGGAGACACAGAGAAAACCAAAATCAAACCGGAGAAGACAGAGGGCGGAGGTCCGCCGCGCCCACACGTTCGGCACCCGCGAATATTTTTCTCTGTGGCCTCCGTCACCTCTGTGACCTCAAACCACGGGAAGACGAGGCGCCCGCCTCTCGCCGACGAGCCCATTCTTAAGGTTTTCTCTGTGTCTCCGTGCCTCTGTGGTGAAGTGTCTTGCCAGTGAGCTTCGTTATTCGTGCCGCAGCGCCGCCAGGGGATCCACACGGACCGCGCGGCGCGCCGGAATGGCGCAGCCCAAAAGGCCAGCCAGCCCCAGCACCAAAGCGACGCCGGCGTACGTTGCCGGGTCC
>CAZARO010001202.1:0-2315 GCA_964487165.1 uncultured Solibacteraceae bacterium
GGCGCCGAGGCGAGAAGTGCAGAGACGACGAGTCGTCGCCACCGTCGTCGCCGGAATCGGCACTATCGGGGCAAAGAGGTGTCGGCGCTTGCAAAATGCACGAGCTTAACTGGGCCAGATACACTGGCTGGCAGGCTTGGTTGCTTTGGGGATTGGTCCAGGGCATGAGCAAGCCCGCCTGCTGGACATTGGCAGAGCAGATCGTCCTGGTGGTTACGGATACGTTCATCCCTCCCACCACGCAACCCTGATCGGCCGGGTAAACTGTTGCCCGGAGGATGCCGAGGGCAGCCGCTAATGCCAGGGGTGCGGGAGCAATGTTAATGCCGGTGGAGAAAGCGACGTTGGGTACGCTGCTGCCGGACGAATCGGTCGATTGGATCGCGGTGGCAAGACCCTCCTGGAATGAAGAGACCACTGTCATAGCGATCTGATTGAGTTGGGTACTGGTGAGCGCTGGTGGTGAACCGCCTAGAACTGGCTGGGTTTGACTTACGCTACTGGTCGCGACCGCCTGCGCCACCGCGTTAACCCAATATCCGAGGCAATCTTGGATTGAGCCATTCGCCGACGGAGGCAGACAGGTGGAGGAAAGAGCGCTTGGGTTCTGTTGGGCAGTACTGAGTTCGCTTTGTATATAGGAGCGCGATTCAGACCATGGCGGCTTGATGTATGCCTGGATGCCGAGGTCGGCCTGATTGCTGGTGGCCGTAATTTGAATCGGGATGGACCGGTTAGCGCCGGCGGGCAGGAATGGAATGAGGAAGGGCACGTAAGTGCGTCCGTCGCTGCCGACGACAGTGTTTCCTTGGGTGTAATCCGGACTCGAAGAGTTATTGAGGTCGAGGATCCCGCCGGAAATACGGAACGTCACCGCGGAGGACAATCCGATCCAAAGAACCGGGAAGTACGCATCGCTAGCCCCGGAGTTGCCAAAAGTGGCCACGAACGTCGCCGGTACCCCGTTGCGGATGACGGACCGGCCGATGATATCCGCCCAAACCTGAGCGCTGCCGCCATTTTCGACGGTGAACGCACCGCTTTGCACAAGAGAGGTTCCCCCCGCGTTCGTCACCACAACGCTGTAGCTGCCGGTAGTCGCGCCGTTCAACGCGAAGCTGCAGCTCATGCCGGTGCCGCCGGCGGAGACCGTCACGGCGGTGGCTTGAATAGTAGTGTTGCCTTGGACGAGCGCGCACCCGTCCCCTGGCTGGAAACCGGCTCCACCAATAGTGATGGTGGTATCGCCCGTGTTCCCGCCGGTGGTTGGCCCGATCAGCCCAATGGAGCCGGAGCCCAGAATGGAAAAGAAGATGTCGTTGCCGCTGTAATCTTCCTGGCCGCCGCCCTTTACCGATTGAAAGGCATTTGATGTGAGGGGGAAGTTTGTGGATGTGGTATATCCCGCGACGTAGACGTTACCCTGTTGGTCTAGCGCAATGGCCGCGGCCACGTCATCTCCGGAGCCCCCCAGGTAAGTGGAATAGAGTACCGCTGTTCCGTCGCTCTTGATTTGCGTCAAGTGGCCGTCATAGCCGCCACCTTCGGTCGCCTGATAGGCGTTTTGCAGGGGAAAACTAGCGCCGCCCTGCGTGGTGCCGGAGACCCACACATTGTTCTGGCTATCGATAGCCAGCTCGTCCTGAAAACTGAATCCACTGCCGCCAAGATAGGTGCTCCAAAGAAGCTGGGTGCCGTCCGGGCTGACCTTAGTGACAAATTCCGAGTAACCGCTTGAGGGGTTCGTTGGCTGAAGTACGCCGCTGGTGGTGGGAAACGCCTGCGAGGAAGTGGTGCCGGCAACATAGACGTTGCCCGACCCGTCCAGCACAATCGCATGAGCGTATTCGGAACAAGTGGAGCCCGCGGTCTTCCCGCTGAGGTAGGAAGCGTAATCGAGCGTGGTAAGATCAGCGCTCAGTTTTGCGAAATAACTCACCGAATTGAGAGCGCCGCTGCCGCAACTGGGGTTCAACGCCGGAACGCTTCCTTGATACGCGTTACCGGTTGTCGGCAAATTGTTGGTATAACTTTGACCCGCGATCCAAGGATTTCCGGAGCCATCCAGCGCCATAGCGAGACTTAGATTGCCGGTTCCGCTATTGTTCGCAGCGGGAGCAGAGGCGCCGTAATAAGTGGATGCCGCCAACTGCGCCGTTCCGCTGAGAGCGAGATTGAATACGGCAACGAACGCGGCCGTACCGCTGGAGATCCGTGGCAGATAGGCGTGCGCGGTGGTCGGTAGACCGGGACCTGCGTTCCCTGAAATCACGACGTTTCCCTGCGGGTTGCGGGCGATAGCAAAACCGGGAGCG
>CAZARO010001203.1:0-2314 GCA_964487165.1 uncultured Solibacteraceae bacterium
GGAGTACGCGCGATTGGACAAGCCCGGCAAGGGGTTGGTGCGGCGATACATCTGCCGAATGACGGGACTGAGCCGGGCGCAAGTGACGCGAGGGTGCCGGCCGGCGCCCGAAAAAATTTCGCGAGTAACCAAATCGCGATTTGTTCGTCTTAGTAAGTGAAGGCAAGAGGGAAAGCAAACAAAGGCTTTCCGGGGAAATGGCCGGCCTCTAAGATGGGGCAAACAGCCAATTCCGCAGGTCCGCCGGCGGCGGATTTGAACTTCATAACTTTAGAGAAACGAGGTGGTACAAATGCAGAATCGTGTTGTGTCTATCGCCAGCCTGATGGTGGTTGTGGCTTCGGTAATTTTCTTTCTCGCGGGCGCGTGGGGAGTGATGTCCCAACGGCTTGACGAAGGCAGTGGGGTAATGGCCATGGCGGGCTGGCTGATAGCGGCGATTGTGTTCGCGTATCGCTCTGCGGACCCGAAATGGCTCGATCCGGTTTCCATCGTGAAGCTGCGGTAGCCAAAGAGTTTTGCCAGCGGCGGCTCCTTGGGCCCTCTCGAACACGTCCAGTTCGAGAGGGCTTTTCTTTTTTGGGGGGAGCTGTTAGCTATCAGCCCGCAGTACCGAGTCTAAAGAGGCTGACGCGAAATGACCGCTCCCTGGCGGTCGCGGCTCGGTTACAAGTCGTGTGCAATCCGCGGGGCGTTTCCGAGCCGCAACCGCAAGGGAGCGGTCATGTGTCGCCTTACTTCACCATCGCAGCCGAGCGGCTGGCGAATTCCAGCAGCCAGCTCGGGAAGATGCCCAGGAACAGCGTGCCCGCGGCGGGCAGCAGAAGCGCCAGGCGCATGCTGGGCGTGAGCGGCTTCACACTGGATGCGCCCTCGCCCGGCTCGTGCATATACATCATCACCAGAATGCGCAGGTAGTAGTAAGCTCCCACCGCGCTATTCAACAATCCCAGCACGGCCAGCCACACCAGGTGCGATTCCAGCGCCGCCTTGAAGATGTAAAACTTGCCGAAGAAGCCGGCGGTGAGCGGGACCCCGATCAGCGAGAGCAGATAGATGGTGAACATCGCCGCCGCGAGCGGTTGCTTCTTGCCGAGTCCTGCCAGGTCTTCGAGATTCTGATATTTCTCGCCCTTGCCCGAAAGATAGCTCACTACCGCGAACGCGCCGATATTCATACAGGCGTAGCCCGCCAGGTAGAACATCGCTGCCGCCGTGCCGATCTCCGAACGCGCCGTGAGCGCCACTAGCACGTAGCCGGCATGGGCGATGGAACTGTACCCCAGCAGGCGCTTGACGTTGGTTTGCAGCAGCGCAGCGAAATTGCCGATGGTCATGGAGAGCAGCGCCGCCAGCCATACCAGCGGCTCCCATCCCGAGCCGATGGCGCCGAAAGCGGTAAGAAAAATGCGCAGGAAAACGGCGAAAGCGGCGGCCTTCGGGCCGGTAGTGAGAAACGCCGAAACGGGCGTGGGAGAGCCCTGGTATACATCCGGCGCCCAGATCTGGAAGGGTGCCGCCGAGACCTTGAATCCCAGCCCGACGAATATCAGCGCGGCGGCCAGACCCAGGAACACCACCGGCGCCTGATCCTGTCCGGCGATGGCATCGCGGACGGCGCTGAGGTTCACGGTTCCGGTGACGCCGTAGACAATCGCCACGCCATACAGGAAGAACGCCGTGGCGAAGGAGCCCAGCAGGAAGTATTTCAGCGCCGCTTCGTTGGAGCGTTTATCGTCGCGCAGGTAGCCGGCGAGGATGTAGCTGGCGATGGAGGAAATCTCCAGGCCGATGAAGACCATGATCAGGTCGTTGGCAGCGGCCATCAGGCATTGGCCGGCGATGGAGAAGAGCAGCAGGGCGTGATATTCGCTGGTTTCGGCGTCCTGGCGGGCCAGAAATCCGTACGATGGCAGAATGGCCAGGATGCCCACCGACATCACCAGAATGCGGAAGAAAGTCGCGAAGCCATCCACCACGAGCATCCCGCCGAACGCGGTCCCAGGCTCGGAGAAGGCGTAAATGGCGCCGCCGATGCCGGCAATCAGGGCGGCGATGGCCAGATGCCCGAAGGCTTGCGAAGAGCGCTTGTGAATCACCGGATCGAGCACCATCAGGGCGGTGCCCATCACGGTGAGGACGATCTCCGGCAGGAAGCGGACGAGGTCCGTGGAGCTTACCAGGCTAGCGGCCATTGTGCGCCTCCAGTACCACCGGGTGGCTCTTCTCGATTTCTACGCGGATGGGGACATTGATGCGTGTCTGGTCCAGCACGCGGGCGCTAGTTTTGCTCACCGGCGGCAGGAAAGACTGC
>CAZARO010001204.1:0-2312 GCA_964487165.1 uncultured Solibacteraceae bacterium
ACGGTACGCGCCCGCAGCCGCGTGGTAGTGGCGTTGGGCGATTGCGCCGTCACCGCCAACGTGCCTTCCATGCGCAACCCCATTCCGGTAGCGCGCCTTTTGCAGCGTATCTACGTGGAGGGCGCCGATGTGAGCCCCGTGATTCCCACCGCGGGCGTTCCGCCGCTGCTGCCGCAAGCCCGGCCGCCGCACGAGTTCATCAAGGTGGACGTTCACCTGCCAGGCTGCCCACCCCAGTCCAAGGCAATCCTGGCGCTGCTGGACGATGTTCTTCACGGCCGCATGGCCAAGCCCACGGAAATTAAATTCGGATAGGAGATCACATGCGAAAAATCGCCATCGACCCGGTTACCCGCATCGAGGGACACGCCCGGATCACCATCCATGTGGACGAGGACGGCAATGTCGACCGGACGCAGTTTCATGTGACGCAGGTGCGCGGCTTCGAGAAGTTCACCGAAGGGCGGCCGTTTTACGAGATGCCCGCCATCACCGCGCGCATCTGCGGCATCTGTCCCATCAGCCACCTGCTGGCTTCCGCCAAGGCGTGCGATGCCATTATGGCGGTACGCATTCCGCCCACCGCCAGTATGCTGCGCGAGGCCATTCATTGCGCGCAGTTCGTGCAATCGCACGCCCTCAGTTTCTTTCATCTCTCCGCGCCGGACCTGCTGCTGGGCATGGATTCCGACCCGGCGAAGCGCAATGTGCTCGGCCTGGCGGAGAAGCACCCGGAGATTGTGCGCGACGGTATCGCGCTGCGCAAGTTCGGCCAAAGCGTCATCGAGCGGCTGGCGGGCGAGCGTATCCACCCGCCGGGAATCGTGCCGGGAGGTGTGGCGACGCCGCTCGATTCGGCTACGCGCGATGCCATCCTGAAGGGGATTCCGGAAGCCCGCAGCATCGCCTGGCGTACGCTGGATCTTTTTAAGACCATACTCGACGGCTTCCGTTCCGAGATCGCGGCCTTCGGCGACATGCCCACGATCTATGCCGGGCTGGTGGGCAACGCGGGCGAACTGCGTTTGTACGACGGGCGCATTCGCTTCAAGACGGCGGCCGGAGCGGTGGCGGCGGAGATCGACCCCACGGAGTACGCCAGTTACATTGGCGAGGCCTCGCTCTCCGATTCCTACCTCAAGGCGCCGTATTTCAAACCGCTCGGTTATCCCGCCGGCATCTATCGTGTGGGTCCGCTGGCGCGACTGAATGTGGCTGACCGCACCGCGACGCCCGAGGCCGACAAGGAACTGGCCGAGTTTCGCGAGCGTTTCGGGCGGGTAGTGTCGAGCGCCTTCCACTTCCATTACGCGCGGCTGATCGAAGCGATTTATTGCCTGGAGCGGCTGCAGCAGTTGATGGAGACGCCGGCGATTCTGGATCGCCACGTCCGCGCCCGCGCGGAGGTCAACGCCGCGGAGGGTATCGGAGTGGCGGAAGCGCCGCGCGGCATTCTGATCCATCACTACAAGGTGGACGAGCACGGGGCCATGCGCTGGGCCAACCTGATTATCGCGACCGGCCATAACAATCTCGCCATCAATCGCAGCATCGAGCAGGTGAGCAAGTATTTTGTGAAGGCGAACCGGCTGGAGGAGGGCATGCTCAATCGCGTTTCAGCGGTGGTGCGCGCCTACGATCCCTGTTTGAGCTGCTCCACGCACGCTGGCGGCCTGGTGCCCATGCGCATCGCATTGGTGGGGCCGGGCGGAGAATTGCTCGACGAGGTATCGAGTGTCTCCTGACGGCGTGCTGGTAGTCGGCTATGGCAGCGAATTACGTGGCGACGACGGGGCGGGCCCGGCGGCGGCGTATCGCCTGACGGACTACGGCTTCGACGCGCTGGCCGTGCATCAACTGACGCCCGAGATCGCGGAACGGATCGCTGCGGCCCGCGTGGTCTACTTTTTGGACGCCGATACGGGAATGCCTGCGGGCGAAGTGTCGATCGAGCGGATCGACGGGCGCGGGCCATTTCCGGCAAGAGCGTTGGAGCATCACGCCACTCCCGCGGGCTTGCTGGGACTGGCGCTTGTGGCTTACGGGGCCGAGCCGGAGGCATGGCTCGTCCGCATGGGCTGCCGGCAATTTGAAATCGGCGCCGGGCTCTCGGCGGAGGCGGAGCAGGCGGTGTCGCGGGCGGTCGAAGCGGTGCTCAAATCGAGGAGTCTGCGCCAGCCGGACGCCATCTGTAGATAATGCGGCCAACCACCCCGGAACAAAGCGCACTGGCCACAGATGAACGCAGATGAACACGGATAATGGGGTGAACCCCTTCGGTGAGACACGGGGACAAAGACGCAGTTACCGTT
>CAZARO010001205.1:0-2307 GCA_964487165.1 uncultured Solibacteraceae bacterium
GTGGTCGGGGTGAAAGTCCTCCAACTGGCGAAACGAAAGGTTGATGCCGTGGAGGTGCAGGCTCAACCTCATGGAAGCGAGGACTTCGTCGAAATTATCGCGGTCGATGCGCTGCGGCGTGAACGTGCCAGGCGGGCTGACGCGCCAGGATCGCCCCGAGAAATCGCCCGCCAGGAGAATGCGAAAGGGTCGTTCCGGGTCGAGTTCCACGGGATCGGCCTCGTCCTGTTCTCCCAGGTGAACCTCGCTCAAACTGGAACCGGCAATTCGCGACATTCGTCCCCCTTCTTCCTGTCGAAGCGCCTTCTATGGAACCACGTCCTTTGCAAAATGGCAAGGGCCGGCGGGCCGAAACATCGCATCGGGCGGTTTTCCGGCGGATGTTCAGTTTTGCTCCAAATCGGGGGATTTCCGGCGAGTAGTACGCAATCTTGAAACAAGAGTTGTCTCGCTTAAACAAAAGTGATATCTTGATGCCCTGGGATAGATCGCCCCACGCGGATTCGAGCTGCCGGGGGCTCTGGTCCTCAGAGGAATTTCGACATGGCGGAAAGTTTACAACACAAGCTGGATCGAGTTCGTTCGCCGCGCGTCCACATCACCTACGATGTGGAAACTGGCGGTGCAATCGAGAAAAAAGAACTGCCTTTCGTGATGGGCGTGTTTGGTGATTTCACCGGCCAACCGGAGGAACCGCTGGCTCGCCTGAAGGATCGGAAGTTCGTGGAAGTCAACCCGGATAACTTTGATTCGGTTTTGGCCGCAATGAAGCCTCACCTGGCTTTTTCGGTCGATAACAAGATCAGTGACGATCCGGACGCTGGCCAGGTGCGGGTCAATTTGAAATTCCGGAGCATGGATGATTTCGAACCGACCCAGGTAGCCAAGCAGATCAAACCCCTCAACGATCTTCTGGAGTTGAGGACCAAGCTATCGGATCTGCGCGGCACACTCCAGGGCAACGACAAGCTGGACGACCTGTTGCAGGCCGCTCTGCGCGACTCGGCCCAATTGGACAAACTGAAGGGCGAGATCGCTCAAGCGAAGGGTGAAACGGGAGGCACAGAATGAGTCCAGAAGCCAAAAAGGGCGCCGCATCGGGCGAAGCCCAGGAAGTATCGCTGCTGGACCAGATCGTCGAAGAAGGACGTCTGGCTCGCGATCCGGAAATGCGGGACCGCGGGAAGAACATGGTGGCCGAGTTCGTGGCCCAGTTCCTGGAAGGGAACATGGGACTCTCGCGCGATTCCGAGGCGATGATCAACGCCCGCATCGCGCAGATCGATCACCTCATCTCGATACAACTGAATGAAGTCCTGCACCATCCGCAATTCCAGAGGCTGGAATCCAGCTGGCGCGGGTTGAAGTATCTCCTGGCCCATTCGGAAACCGGCGAGAACATGAAGATCAAGGTCCTCAACTGCTCCAAGAAGGACCTGCTGCGCGATCTGCAGCGCGCTTCGGAGTTCGACCAAAGCGCCATGTTCAAGAAGGTGTATGAAGAGGAATTCGGTATCTTCGGCGGCCATCCGTTCGGTGCGCTGATCGGCGATTACGAATTCAACAAGGGCCCCGAGGATATGGAGCTGCTCGAGAAGGTATCGCAGGTGGCCGCGGCGGCGCACGCACCGTTCATCGCCGCCTCCAATGCCAGCCTGTTCAATCTCGATAGCTTCAGCGAACTCGGCGGTCCGCGCGATCTGGCGAAGATCTTCGACACCACCGAGTACGCCAAGTGGAAGAGTTTCCGCAATTCGGAGGATTCGCGGTATGTGGCCCTGACGTTGCCGCACATCCTCATGCGGGATCCCTACGGGAAGGCCACCCGCCCGGTGGACGAGTTCGATTACGAAGAGGCCGTGGACGGCACCGACCACAACAAATACCTGTGGGGCAATGCCGCCTGGGCCTTGGGAGCGCGCATCACGGAATCGTTCGCCAGGTACAACTGGTGCGCGACCATCCGCGGCGTGGAAGGCGGCGGCAAGGTCGAGGGTCTGACGGTACACAACTTCCAGACCGACGACGGCGACATCGCCATGAAGTGTCCCACGGAAGCGCAGATCACCGACCGGCGCGAAAAGGAACTGGCGGACCTGGGATTCGTTCCTCTGGTTCACTGCAAGAACACCGATTACGCCGCGTTCTTCAGCGTGCAATCGGCGCAGAAGGCCAAGAAGTACGATACCGATTCCGCCACCGCCAATGCGCGCCTGGCGACCAACCTGAGCTACATTCTGGCGATTTCCCGGTTCGCCCACTATTTGAAGGCCATGATGCGCGACAAGATCGGCAGCTTCATGACCC
>CAZARO010001206.1:0-2306 GCA_964487165.1 uncultured Solibacteraceae bacterium
CACCGGGCCGTCCACCGAAAACATCTGCGTGACATCCTGTTCCCGCAAACAGAATCGCTGGTTGCCCGCGAGATGCGCCAGGTTGCGCGCGCTGCCGGTCAGGAAATTGTCGAACCCCAACACCGTGTGGCCTTCCGCCAGCAGGCGGTCGCACATGTGCGACGCGATAAAGCCGGCAGCCCCCGAGATGACGATGCGCAAATTTCCTCCTGTCGGCCCATTCTACCGAAAGCGGGCCGGCGGCCGGCGGGCCGCGGGCGGAAAACGATGCTACATTCAGAGCTGGGAAAAACATGACCGACGCATCGTGGATGGAAAAAGTCCTTTTAGCCGCGCTGATGGCCGGCTCACTGGCGATTTTCTGGCGGCGTCTCAGCAAGGTGATCGACATCATCCGCGGCTCGCGTGCCACGCCCGATTTCGAGGTGGCGCCGCTTGCCCCGCGCATCCGCCAATTCATCTGGGAAGTGATGCTGCAGGGAAAAGTCATCCGCCAGCGTCCGCTGCCCGGCCTGGCGCACGCCTTCGTCTTCTGGGGATTTTGCGCCTTCGCACTGGTGACGGTGAACCATATTGCGTCCGGCTTCGGCCTGCGATTTCTCTCCGCGGAGAGCGGCTTCGGGCGATTTTATTTCGGCTTCGTGGCGTTGTGGGCGATAGCGGTAGCGATCTCCATCGCGGGACTATTTGTGCGGCGGTTCCTGGTGCGGCCCAAGTGGCTGGGAGAAGTGTCGCCGGAATCGGGCATCATCGCGCTACTGATTTTCGCCTTGATGGTCACCTATCTCACCGGTCTCCGGTTCGGCGACGGCACGGTGGGCGGGCGCGTGAGCTGGTGGCTGCACACCGCGGCGCTGTTCATTTTCCTCCCGCTGATTCCGCACACCAAGCACCTGCACCTGGCGCTCAGTCCGGTGACGGTGTTCCTTCGGCGGGCGGGTTTCAGCGCCATTCCGCCGCTCGCCGGCGACGAGGATTTCGGCCTCGACACGGGCAAAGATGTCACGCGCATCGACGCGCTACAGGCCTTTTCGTGCGTGGAGTGCGGCCGATGTACCGAGCATTGCCCCGCGTACAACACGGGTAAGGTCCTCAACCCCAAGGAAATCGTCCTGGGATTGCGCGGCTACCTGAAGGAATTCGGACCCGCGCATGAATCGCCGCTGCTGGGCGCGCACCTCTCCGAAGCGGCTGCCTTCCAGTGCACCACCTGCGGAAGCTGCGAGTTTCAATGCCCCGTGGGGATCCAGCATCTGCCCATGATCGTGGGGCTGCGCCGCGGCGCGGTCAATACCGGCAAGTGGGAAGACGAGCACGGCACCAAGCTGTTTCTCAACCTGGAGCGCAACGGCAACGCGCTCGGGTTCGCGGCCAGCGAGCGCCAGAAATTCATCGAGAAGAACGGTCTGCCGATTTACGATGGGACGCAGGAATATTGCCTCTGGCTGGGCTGCATGGGCGCGTACGATCCGCAGGGCCGCGAGATCGTACTGGCGCTCGCGCGCGTCCTGCGGCATGCGGGCATCACATTCGGCGTGCTGCGCAAAGAGAAATGCACGGGCGATCCGGCAAGGCGCCTGGGCAACGACCTGGCCGCCCAGCAGGTGGCGGAGGCCAACATCGAGACCCTGCAGGCCGCCAAGGTGGGCAAGCTGGTCTCCATCTGTCCGCACTGCGTGCGTACCATCGGAACCGACTGGCGCGAATACGGTGCGACCTTCGAGATCGAGCATCACAGTGAGTTGCTGGCGCGGGTGCAGGCGAAGCTGCCGGCGGCGGCCGGCGCGCGCGAAACGGTGGTTTTCCACGACCCCTGCTACCTGGGACGTTATCGCAACGTCTATGATGCGCCGCGCGCGGTGGCAGGCCTCTCGGCAAGTGTAGTGGAGCCCGGCCGTTCGCGCGAACGGTCATTCTGTTGCGGCGCCGGCGGCGGGCAGATGTTCCTGGGCGAGGAAACCGGCAAGCGCGTGAACCTCACGCGAGTGGAAGAACTGATGGCGACCGGCGCGCAGACCATCGGCACGGCGTGTCCCTTCTGCCAGACGATGTTCCGCGACGCGTTGGGCGCCGTGGCGGGCAGTTCGCAGAGCGCGCCGCCCAAGCTGATGGACATCGTGCAACTGGTGGCGGCGGGATTACCTGCGGAACGGGAGTGACAACGTTTCGCGGAATGCTATAATCTTTTCGTGGTGCCCGCAAATGGCATCACGCCCTCCGTCACACCTCAGGATCGGGCGCGTAGCTCAATTGGCAGAGCAACTGACTCTTAATCAGTAGGTTGAAGGTTCGATTCCTTCCGCGCT
>CAZARO010001207.1:0-2305 GCA_964487165.1 uncultured Solibacteraceae bacterium
ACGGCGAAGGCATTTACAGCACCCGTCCTTGGAAGATCTCCGGCGACGGCCCAGGCACGAAGCCCGCCGCCGCATCGGGCGAACGCTTCAACGAGAACAAACGCAAAGATCTTACTGCCGATGATGTGCGCTTCACCGTGAAGGGCAGCGTACTGTATGCTTTCGTTATGGGTTGGCCGGGCAAAGAGGCGGCGATCCCCGCCCTTGCAGTTGGTGGTAAGAACAGTGTGCCGCGCATTCGTAATATCGAGTTGCTGGGGCACAAGGGAAAACTTAAGTGGACTCAGGACGCTGGGAATCTTAAGGTCGAGCTGCCCGCGGAGAAGCCTTCGGATCACGCTGTGACCTTCAAGGTTGAGCTCGCCTGACGATCGTCTGTCGGCACTGCCGCGGGGTTACCGATGGAGATCCGCAGTGCGCGCCCAGTGAACGCCTCTGGGCATCAGAGCAGGCTGTGGCAGTAAAATGCCGCAAGAAGGAACCCAGTTGGAATCTCCTCCAGGCGGCCGTCTGCCTTTGGTATTTCGCGGTGCTCTGGCCCGCTATCAAAGTTCCATGAGTCCATATTGGCAACGGCAGGAATCAAATTTGTAACGGCGGCTCAGTTGCCTCCTTATGTTTCGTTACTTAATCAAGGCAGATAATGCCGCGATGAAATGCGACAGCGACTGCCTGTGCCCGATCGCTGCAGCCGAGTTTCGAAAATACGTTACTCGCGTGAACCCTGACCGTGCCCTCACTGATGGCGAGCTGGTTTGCGATCTCTTTGTTGGTTTGCCCCCTGGCGATAAGCTTGAGGATCTCCAGTTCACGGGGACTGAGTTCCGGGCAGGGAATCCTTTCCGCCAGGCACGATGCGATCTCCTTAGGAAGCGGCCGCTGGCCGGCATGGACGGCGCGAATCGCATCAACCAACTCGCGGCCCTTCACGTCTTTCAGAAAGTACGATCGGGCGCCGGCCTGAAAAGCACGAAATACATTTTCGGTGCCACCGAATGAGGACAGGACGATAATGCGGGCACCAGAGAATTTCGCCAGGATACTCGTGATAGCTTCGATTCCGCTTAACCCGGGGAGGCGCAGGTCCATGAGCGTGACGTCCGGCTGATGCTTCTCGAAAAGTTCCACTGCCTGGCGCCCATTGCCGGTTTCAGCGACGTTCACCATATCGGGTTGACTGTTGATAATGGCAGCCAGCCCGACGCGAACCACGAAGTGGTCCTCCACGATCATGGTACGGATTCGGCCATTATTAGTTGTAGGGTTCATGCATTTTCTCCGCCGGCGGCCTAGATCGGCACTTCGACAAGCAACTCCGTTCCTTCGCCCGGTCTGCTGTGCAGAGACAGGCGGCCGCCAATTCTCTCAGCTCGCTCGCGCATTCCGATCAAGCCATAATGCCCGCTGCCAGTGTTGCTGAGGCTCTGCAAATCAAATCCGTCGCCGTCATCGTGCACGCGCAATGCGACGCTTTCCGATCCGTAATTGAGTTCAACATCCACCGTGCGGGCGTGGGCGTGCTTCACGGCGTTGGTTAATGCCTCTTGAAAAATGCGCAGGAGATTTCGTTCCACTGCGGGATTCAGTTTTCGTGGATCGCCGATCACTCGCACCCTGGTCTGCAGAGTCACCGCGACCCGTTGGGCTATTTCCGGCAGCGCCGCGGACAGTTCCGGACATTCCAAGTCGTCCGACCGAAGATCGGCGATGGCGCGGCGGGCCTCGGCTAGGCTATAGCGCGTCAGGTTGCACGCTTCATCCAGGCGCCGCCGCAGATCGCTCTCGATGTCTGGCAGTTGCATATGGACGGCGTCCAATTGGAGCGCAATGCCAGCCAGGTTTTGCGAGAGGGTGTCATGAATGTCGCGTGAAATACGGTTCCGTTCCGCGAGCACGGCGGAATATCTGGCTCTTAGACTTCGCACATGCAGCCAATAAATCAGCCCGGCGAGCAGCAGTACGGAAGAGACCACTACCGCCGCGAACGTTGAGGTTCGATAAAAGGGCGGCGTGAGGTAAAACGAGAAGCTGGCGCCGTTCTCGTTCCATGCGCCATCGGCTTTGCCGGCTACTACGCGAAAACGGTATTCCCCGGGGCGCAAGTTGGCGTAGTAGGTGAAGCGTCTGCCGCCGGCATCGATCCACTCCTGGTCAACTCCCTCGAGTATGTACTTGAAACGCATCTTTTCCGGAGCGGAATAGCTCAAGGCAGCATAATGGATCTCGATGTCGCCCGCCCCGGCCGGAATCCGAACGTATCGGTTGGGCGGTTGTTCCTGTTTGTTGATGATGACCTTGTCGATGT
>CAZARO010001208.1:0-2305 GCA_964487165.1 uncultured Solibacteraceae bacterium
CCAGCGATTCGCGGCAGCCGTAGAGATTGTCGAACTTGGATTTGGTCACCGAGTCATTGACGTTGATGGCGGGGATCAGCAGCGAGCCGGCTTCGAACATCTTATACAGGCGGTGCACGCCGGTGGTGGTCTCTTCGGACACGCCGCGCCACTCTTTCACCACCGCATGCCAGTGCTGTGGATTCTCGGCGTAAACTTTCTTGAGCAGGTCTTTGATGACGTCCTCTTCGTGCGCCGAAGACGGACTGTTCACCCAGCCGCTGCCATTTTCCAGCTCGTAACCTTTGTGAATGAGCAGGGTGGCGTCGCCGCCATCGTCCACGATCAACTGCGGCCCTTTGCCGTCGGGATGAGAGAGCGCCTGGTAGGTACACCACCAGTAGTCTTCCAGCGATTCGCCCTTCCAGGCGAACACCGGAACACCGGCAGCGGCGATGGCGGCGGCGGCGTGGTCCTGCGTGGAGAAAATGTTGCAGCTCGCCCAGCGAACGGAAGCGCCCAGGTCGGCCAGGGTTTCAATGAGCACCGCGGTCTGGATGGTCATGTGTAGCGACCCGGTGATGCGCACGCCGGCCAGCGGCTTCTCAGCGGCATATTTGCGGCGGATGGCCATCAGGCCGGGCATTTCGTACTCGGCGATGGAAATTTCCTTGCGGCCCCAATCGGCCAGCGAGAGATCGGCGACTTTGAAGTCCGTCTGGTTCAGTATGGCAGTGCTCATTATCGATGTCTTCCTTATATCAAGAAATCTTGATACATTGATATTAGAAGATTTTTGCCATGGCGTCAATCCTAAAATCGTTACGGCTGGCAGCCGATCCGAACCGGCTCCGCCTGCTGCTGCTCCTGGAGCAGGAAGAACTGTCGGTGGCGGAGCTGCAGGAGATCCTGGCGCAGGGGCAGAGCAGCATTTCCACCCACCTGGCGCAGTTGAAGCAGGCCGGCCTGGTGGACGACCGGCGCGAGGGGAAGAACGCGTACTATCGCCTGACCGCGCCCGCGGAACTGATGGACCTGCTGCGCAAAGCGGCGGTGGAGGTGCCGCAGGCGGCGGATGACCAGCAATCGCTGCGCATGACCATGCACAAACGCCAGGACCAGATGCGCCGCTATTTCGACGAACTGGCCGGCAAATTCGGCCGCCAATACGTGCCGGGACGCTCCTGGAAGGGCGTGGCGGAGGCGCTTTTGAAGCTGATGCCGCCCCTGGTGATCGCCGACCTGGGAGCGGGCGAAGGCACCATTTCGCAATTGATGGCGCAGCGGGCGAAAAGGGTGATCGCCATTGACAATTCCGAAAAGATGGTGGAGTTTGGTTCCGAACTGGCACGCAAGCACGGCATCGGCAACATGGAATACCGGCTGGGGGACCTGGAAGACGTGCCCATCCGCAGCGCCACGGTGGACCTGGCATTCCTCAGCCAGGCGCTGCATCATGCAAGGCATCCGCAGCGGGCGGTAGAGGAGGCGCGCCGCATTCTGAAGCCCGGCGGACGGATCGCAGTCCTGGATTTGAACCGCCATCACTTCGAAGAGGCGCGCGAAATGTACGCCGACGTGTGGCTGGGCTTCACCGAACTGGAACTGGAGCGGTATCTCAAGGGCGGCGGCTTCCGGAACGTGGAAACGGCGGTGGTGTACAGGGAGCCGGAAGCGCCCTACTTCGAGACGCTGCTGGGGACGGGCGAAAAGTAGTAGGCTGAAGTGAGGCGGTGCGCCATGCCGGAAGATAACCGTGGTCCGCAAATCAACGTTTCGAAGATGGTCGCGGGCGGAGGCATCGCCGGCGCACTCTTCACTGCTTGCAGTATGGCGATCTTCCTGATCGGCATTCCCGCGCTCCGGTATATGTTTCCCGCCGCCATCCTTCTAGGCAGCGGAATCGCGCTGGCTCTCCACTTCGCCAGGCATAAGACAACCGGCGCGCCCTGGATCCTTCCCGCGGCCAAGAAGTAGACAGAGCCTCGAAACGGAGCGACTGCGACTCCGGGGCCATCGCCTGGACGATTTTCCGGCGTCCGCTGCCATGTGGGCCGATCCCGCGGTCAGCCGCCAACTCGGGCGCAAGCCATTTACCGGTGAAGGATCCTGGACCAGGCTGCTAAGTTACATAGGCCATTGGGCGCTGTCGGGCTTCGGCTACTAGACGGTGGCGAAGTGTAGCAAAATGTCAGCATGCAGCGTCTCAGTGAGCCTGTTGTCCACGTGCCAGTCCTCGAAACGGAGCGACTGCGACTCCGGGGCCATCGTCTGGACGATTTTCCGGCGTCCGCTGCCATGTGGGCCGATCCCGCGGTCAGCCGCC
>CAZARO010001209.1:0-2305 GCA_964487165.1 uncultured Solibacteraceae bacterium
CCGATACCTTCCGCCGCATGGAAGCATGGGGCGCCAGCGCCATGACTCTGCCCGCCGGTTGGACGCGCCATCCCGATGGCTACGTGCACACCGGGCAACTGGCGCTTTACCGCCCCGCGCAAACATTCAGCGACTACCACTTCGAGTTCTTTGGAGAAATCGAAAAGAAGAGCATGAGCTGGGCGGTGCGCGCGCGCGACACGGATAATTATTACGCCATGAAAATGACGGTGATCGAGCCGGGGCTGAGACCGGTGGTCGCCATGGTGCACTATGCCGTGGTGGGCGGCAAGCGAGGGCAGCGCGTGGAAACGCCGCTCAGCATGATGATGCACAACAACGAGTCGTACCACGTGGCCGTCGACGTGAAAGGCAACCACGTAGTCACCTCGATTGAAGGACAGGAAGTGGACTCCTGGTCCGACGACGCCATCAAAGTGGGTGGCGTGGGCTTCTTCAGCGAGGTGGGCGAAAGCGCGCGGCTCTATTGGATGCGGGTCAGCAAGAACCAGGACTGGCTGGGACGCGTGTGCGCCTATCTTTCCAGCGGACAGGGAAGCGATACCGCGGATCTGTGGAGCGGCGACTTCCCGCAAGCCCCGGCGCAGCCTTCACAACCCCTGCCGCCACCGGTCACGGACGTGACCCTGGCCGCAGCCGAAGAGACCGAAGAATTCTCGCACATCGGCCCCCAAGGGGCCAGGATTTTGAAATACGGGAGGACCCAATTATGCAGGTCGTGACCAAAACAACAACAGCGGGCGCCAAAACGTTTCCGGCGGCCGTGACTTCCATTGAGGAAGCCAAACAGCTCAAGCGCCCCAACCGGACGCTTTCCAAGGCCGTTTCCCTTCATCTGGAGGGCAAGCTGGAAAGCGCCGCCAAAATGCTGAGCAAGGCCATCGAATCCGGAGAACGCGATCCAGCGCTCTACTCCGCCCTGGGCCACATCTATTATGAGATGCGCGACTATACGGCGGCCGCCGCGGTGTACGCTCAACTGGTGGAGATCGAGCCGCTGCACCGTACGGCGTACTTCAACCTGGGAGTCTGCCAGGGCAATTTGAAGGAATGGAGCGCCGCCGTGGAGAGCTTCCGGGTGGCCGCCGAAGTGGATGCCACGCGCACCGACGCGCTGCTGGGGTTGGGTACCTCCCTCATCCATACCGGCCAGCCGAAAGAGGCTCTGGATCCGCTCGAGAAATTTCTCAGTCTCTATCCCGACCACGAGCAGGCGACATTCGGCAAAGCCGTCAGCCTGCAGCAGTCCGGCCGCCACGCTGAAGCGGTGGAAGAGTATCGCAAAGTGCTCAAGCGCAACCCCCGCTGCGAAGAGGCGCTTTCCAACCTGGTGGCGTTGTTCCTGGAAAAGAAAGACAACGATTCGGTGCGGCGCTACGCCGAGATGTTGTCGGAACTGCAGCCGGAATCCACCGTCGCCATGGAGGCACTAGCCACGTTGGCCTTCGCCGATGGCGACTACGTGGCGGCGGTGCGCCATTGCCGCAGCCTCTCCGAACTGGTCCCCGACCGTTTCGAAAACTGGTTCAATCTGGGCGTGGCCTACCACAAGCTCGGCCAGCACGAAAAGGCCATCCAGGCCTATCGCCAGGCCGCCACGCTGCGGCCCGAGTGCGCCCAGGCGCACCTCAATCTGGGGGTGGCGCAGCAGGAATTGAGCGACCTGCCGGCCGCCCGCGCCTGCTACGAGCGAGCGTTGCAGGCCGATCCCGACCAGGCCGGCGTGCTTTGGAACCTGGCCCTGGTGCTGGAACAGCAGGGAGAGCGCAACTGGGCCGAGAAACTCTACGAACGCATTCCCGACGAAGCGCCGGAATCCTGTGACGCCACCTTTCGCCTGGGGTATCTGCGGCTGCTGCGCGGCGACTACCAGTCGAGCGCAATGGCCTTCCAGATCTGCATCGAACGGCGGCCCGACTGGCCGGAAGCCTGTCTGAACGCCGGTATCGCCTTCGCGCGCTGCGGCAATCCCACGGCCGCGCGGCGCCATTTCCAGGAAGCCCTGACGATTCGCCCGGACTCTTCCGACGCGGTGCGCGGACTGGCCGCCCTGGCGCTGGAGCAGCAAGACTACAACGAGGCTTATGATCTGCATCGCCGCCTGATGGAGATGGGGGAGCGCGGCGCCGAGCTGTTTTACAACGCCGGCCTGATCTGCCAGAAACGCGGCATGACCGAGGGGCCGTGCAGTTTTACCAACAGGCACTGACCGAGGAGCCGGAATTCGCCGAGGCCCTGCTCAATCTGGGGCACGCGCTCATGTCGCTGGGCCAGGAAGAGGAGG
>CAZARO010001210.1:0-2302 GCA_964487165.1 uncultured Solibacteraceae bacterium
GCCCATGCGGCGCAGGTTATCGACCACAGTGCGGATGCGGTCGGTTTCCTTCACCCGCAGTTCGGAGGCGTCTTTCACGATGAGCCCTTCCTCGGTGGCCGCGCCCAGCACCGCCAGCACGGGAATCTCATCGATCAACGCCGCCGTCAGCCCACCATCGATCGTGCCGCCGCGCAGCTCGGAATATTCCACCTCCAGGTCGCCGATCAGCTCCCCCGCCTGGCTCTCCAGATTCGGCACGCGAATGCGCGCCCCCATCCCCACCAGGAAATCGAGCAGCGCCGAACGCGTGGGGTTCAGCCCCACCCCGAGAATGCTCAAGTGCGACCCCGGCACCAGCAGCGCGGCCACCAGAAAGAACGCCGCCGAGGAAAGATCCGCCGGCACCACCAACTCGCGCCCCTCCAGCCTCGGCCGGCCCGCAACGGTGATCTTTCGCGGCTCCACGCTGAGGTCCGCGCCGAATTCGCGCAGCGCGATTTCAGTGTGGTCGCGCGAGCGCACCGGCTCGGTGACGGTTGTGTCGCCCTCGGCATAAAGCCCGGCGAACAGCACGCAAGTTTTCACCTGCGCGCTGGGCACCGGGAGGGTGTAATCGATGGCCCGCAGCCTGCCGCCTTCGATGCGCAGCGGCGGAAATTGCCCGTCGCGCGCCCCGATGCGTGCGCCCATCTGCCCCAGGGGCTTCATCACCCGCTGCATGGGGCGGCGCGAGAGCGATTCGTCGCCGAAGATGCGCGCCGCGAACGGCTGCCCCGCCAAGATCCCGGAGAGCATGCGGATGGTCGATCCCGAATTGCCCGCGTCCAGGTCTCCGGCCGGCGCGCGCAATCCGTCGAGCCCTTTGCCGTGGATCGTGACCTCGGTCCCCGCTTCTTCCACCTCGATGCCCAGCGCGCGCACGCACCCCAGGGTGGAATGGCAGTCCGCGCCGGTGGAATAGTTGGCGATGCGCGTATCGCCCTCGGCGATGGCGCCGATCAACGCGTAGCGGTGGGAGATGGATTTATCGCCGGGCAGAGAGAGGCTGCCCGAAAGGGCCGAAGCCGGTGCAATTCGCTTGGTGGTATGCAATCTTCATTCTATCTTCCCCGGTTCCAGCTTCACCTGCGCGGAACCCGCGGGCGGCAGATCCACTTCAAGGAAGCGATTGCGCGACCGCACAGGCGGCCGATGCTCTCCGGCGCAGGATCGACGGTCTCCTCGGTCGCCACCACGTAATACTTGCCCGGCGGCAAAGTCTGCGACATATATTGTCCCGCCTGGTTGGTCTGCCCTTGTACCAGCCGCGCCGCCAGTTCGCCTTCCGAGCGCACGTCCGCGGGGATCACCAGCACCCGCAGATCCACGCCCGGATTGCCGTCCGCGTCGTTCACCTGCACGTTCAGCGTCGCGCCGTCCTGCGCCATCGTCACGCGCATTCCCGCCCCGCCCATCGCCGCCGCGGGACGCAACGGCTCGTACATCACGCTGCGGCCGGAAAAAGTCACGTCCTCTACGTCGCTGCCGTTTACCACCACGTGCCGCGTGATCTCGCCGCCGAAATGCTGCGCGCTGCGGGCCGAGATGCGATACGAGTCCGGCGGCAGGTCAGTGAGCTTGTAGTGCCCGGAGGAGTCTGTGTTCGCGGTCACGTCCTTCGTATTTTTGTTCTGCATGATGGTGTCCCCGACCCACCTGACGTTCACGAAGGTCGACACCGTGTAGTTGGCCAGCGGCTGGCCGGTGACCTTGTCCTTCACCACGCCACTCACCGACGCGTTGGTCACGCCCGTCTGCGCCGCCAGAACGCCCGCCGTCAGGGCGCCCAACGCGAGCACCGAAGAAACCGCTTGCTTACTTTACGCGCGCGGCTCCGTAGGCCCAATCCGAAGTCGCACGCCTTACGGGGTCGCGACGCCACCTTACCGAGCCGCAACCGTAAGGTAAGGGAGCGGTCCCCCCAGCCAACTCTGCCGCTGCCTCTTTAGCTCTCATTGCGCTCCTCCTTTCGTCACCGGCAACTCGATTTCAGTTGGCGTGCCGCCATATTCGGCTGATCGACCGCTCCCTCGCGGTCGCGGCTCGGTAGGCTCTGGCAAATGCAGAGGCGCCATTCCGAGCCTGAAAGCTCCTCACTCAAATCCCATACAACCACTGCTCCTGCTGCTGCAACGTCCGCAGCGCTTGTTCGATGGTAACGCGCTCGAAGCTCACCTGGTCGCGCGGGCGGAGTTGCCCCAGGCGGCGGAAATCGGCGGAAATTACGTTGGCGGGCTTGGGATAGCCGCCGGTGGTCTGGTGCTCCACGAAGAGAATGATG
>CAZARO010001211.1:0-2301 GCA_964487165.1 uncultured Solibacteraceae bacterium
AGGTCCCGGTTGACCTTGCTGAATTCCAGGTTGCTGGTCTTCAGCTCTTCGTTCAAAGTATTCAGTTCTTCGTTGGCCGATTCCAGCTCTTCCTGCGCGGTTTCCAGTTCCTCATTGCCCGCTTGCGCCTCTTCGTTAGCCGCCCGCAGTTCTTCCAGAGTACTGGCATTATCTTCGACGATGGATTGCAAGTACTCTTTGGTGGCTACCAGTTCGCGATGCAGCCGGGCGCTGTCTCCGCCGCCCTGCTTTGCCGGCTTACGCTTCGCCTTCGGGCGGCCCTGCGGCGGCGGCTCTTCGAACTTGATCAGGAAGTAACGTTCTTCGGAAGAGGGCGAGCCCCGGAAAGGAGTGACTTTGATGGTGACATCATGCAGAACGCCACTATCTTCGATCCGGAAGCCGGCTTCCTCGGCCACGGCGTTAGTTCGCCGGGCGGTTCGGATCGCCTTACCCAGACCCGCAATCAAGCCTTCGCGCGCCAGTTTTAAGAGATTCTGAGTCGGTTCTCCCGGCGAAAGCTCGAGGTACGGAGCGGTGCGGCCGCGCACCTCAACGATGTTCATCTGGCCGTCGACGATGACGCGCGGGGGGGCATATTCGGCCAGGGTCAGCCGGTCGGCTTCCCTCTGTATGTCAAGGGCGGTTCCGCTGCCGGCGACTCTCTCCCGGAGATCCACCCGGCTTTCGGTTCGCGGGCCTTCGCTCGGCGGCAGCGCCGGCGTGCTCGCGGCTACCCGCAAGCAATAAATCTTGTGGCTCTTTTCCATCTGATGAAATGAGTCGGAGAGCGCGCCGATACTTTCCGAAGGGCCGAGCACCAGGAAGCCTCTGGGCTTGAGGGCATACTGCAGGGTGGACCAGACCTTGCGTTGCAATACGTCTCCCAGGTAGATGAGCACGTTGCAACAACTGATCAGGTCCAGTTTGGAGAAAGGCGGATCCTGCGCCAGGTTGTGCCTGGCAAAAACGCACATATCGCGGATGTTCTTAACGACCTGGTATCCGCGATCCGATCGCACGAAGAAGCGGGCCAGGCGCCGCGGCGAAATGTGCGCCAAGGCGCCCCCGGCGTAGGCGCCGGCGCGGGCCTTTTCGATGGCGGTTTCGCTCAGATCGGTGGCGAAGATCTCGACCGGAAACTGGACTTTCGCCTCGTCGAAGAACTCCATTAAGCAGATGGCAATGGAATAGGCCTCCTCGCCCGAGGCGCATCCAGGCACCCAGATGCGGATGGGATCCGCGGGCGCCCGATTATCCATCAAAGCGGGAAATACGAGCCTCTTCAGTTCCTCAAAGACCGCCGGCTCCCGAAAGAATGCCGTGACGGTAATAAAACAGTTCTCGCACAACGCGTTGGCTTCGTCGCGGTTCTGCTCGAGATCCCGGGTGTAGCTTTCCAGCGTGTCGAATCCGCGGAGGGTCATGCGCCGCTTGATGCGCCGCGCCAGGGTGCCGTGCTTATAGTGCGTGAAGTCCACGCCGGTGGCGCTCCGCACCAGGCGGAAAATCCTGGCTAATTCCGCGTCCTCCGGCGGCTCAACGGCATCCGGAGACTCGACTGGCGCTTGCGCATCGCGCGCCAAGGCCACCAGTTGCTGAGCGATTCCGGCCGGCGACAGGACGTAATCCACGACACCCGCGGCGATGGCGCTTCGCGGCATGCCGTCGAACTTCGCGGTTCGCGCATCCTGAGCGAAGGTAATACCGCCCGCGGCTTTGATCGCCTGCAGGCCCAGAGTGCCATCGGATGCGGTTCCGGACAGAACCACCCCCAGGGCGTTGCTGCCGCGGTCGGATGCCAGGTCGCGGAGAAAAGCGTCCACCGGCATGTTGCAGCCATTCGCCGGCCGTGGCGGAGTTTGCAGGGACCCGGCGGAAATGCCCAGATTACATCGCGGCGCGATCACGTAAATGCGATTCGCCTCCACACGAGTCGCGCCGGTTACTTCGGAGACTGGCATCCTGCTTTCCTTGGAAAGCAGCTCCGTGAGATGGCTGTCGTGCCTGGCATCGAGGTGCTGAATGAGTACGAATGCCATGCCGGTATCGTCCGGCAGATGGCTGAGCAACTCCGTGAATGCCTCCAGCCCGCCGGCGGAGGCGCCTACACCGACAATGGTGGGGCAACTCGTTTCCATGCGCTCTTCGTCGGCTCGCCGCACGACTGCCAGCCGGTCTTCTGTGCCAATCGCCACCGTTATCTTCCTCACTGGAGCGAAAGACTGAGCACGTGCAGTGCCATTTTCGTCCGCGTCTGCCCGGTGTTCTGAATTGTAGCGCTATCAGCAGGCCTTGGCA
>CAZARO010001212.1:0-2301 GCA_964487165.1 uncultured Solibacteraceae bacterium
CAGGTTGACAACCTGCCCCACTGCCCGGCGGCATCTGTCACCAAGTTTTGCGAGACTCAATAGTTTAGAATAGAGAGAGACTTCGACCATCGAAATTGATAGCGTCGAGAGTGCTTCCCTTTCACCTCCTGCATCGCCGCCGGTCGCAGACGATCTTCCCACCCACTATCAACACCAGTACCAGCACGCCTTCGATTACGTAGCGAACCGTGTCGGAGGGGTGCAGCCGGCGCACTATAAAGTTATCCGTGAGGATCATCTCGCCGCCGACCTGTCCGAGAATTCCCGCGCCCAGATAAATCAGCGCGGGATAGCGGTCCATCAGTTTCGCCAGCAGGTTGGCCGAGAAGACCACGAACGGGATACTTAGGCACAAGCCGAAAACCATCAGCCTGAGGTCCGCATGCGATGCTCCGGCGATGGCCACGATGTTGTCGGTAGACATGGTGAGATCGGCAAACACGATGTACCAGATGGCCAGCATCAGGCGCTTGGGCGCGGACACGGAATCTGGCGGGTCGCTGGCGTCGATCAGCACTTTCCCGGCAATCCACAAAACGAAGAGGCCGCCGGCCAGCTTCAGGAACGGGACATTGAGCAGTTGGGCCGCCACGAACGTGAGGCCCACCCGCAAAATCACGGCGCCGGCCGCTCCGCAGAGCAACCCGATGCGGCGCTCGTTAGGCTGGAGCGAGCGCACCGCCAGGGCGATCACCAGGGCGTTATCGCCGGCCAGCAGCAGGTCGATAAAGACAATCGAGAAGACGCCGTAAAGCAGGTGGCCGAGCGGCATTGGTTACGCCCCGGCCCAGGCCCGGGCGCGGCGAAAATAGCGCTGCGCCACGCTCACGTCGCGCAGAATCTGCTCTTTGAGCGCGGCTGGGGATTCGAATTTGCGTTCGTCGCGGACCCGCCAGAGAAATTCCAGGCGAATGCGGCCCGGCGTGTCGCCGGTGAACGGATCGAGCAGGAACGTCTCGATGGATAACTGGTCGCTGGCGCCAAAAGTAGGCCGGTAGCCGATGTTGGTGATGCTGTTCCACCGCCGTCCGCCGGCCAGATCGAGAGCCCGGGTCAGGTAAACGCCCGGCGCTGGAATCAGGCCGGTGTCGGGCGCGAGGTTGAGAGTAGGGACGGTCTGTTTGGAGCCGACACCGCGGCCTTCCACCACCGCACCGTCCAGCGCATAAGGGTGCTGCAGCATGCGCGCCGCCAGGGAGACGCGCCCGGCCCGCAGAAGGGCCCGGATGCCGCTGCTGCTGACCATGAGGCCGCGCCACGTGACGGCCCCTACGATCACGGTCTCGAATCCCAGCCGCGCGCCGAGCTCCGTCAGCAGGCGCACGTTGCCCGACTGGCGATAGCCGAAGCAGAAGTTTTCGCCCACCAGCACGGCGCCCACGCGCAGGCGTTCCACCAGCAACTGGAGCACAAAATCTTCCGGCGAAAGGTGCGCGATCTCCGCCGTGAACGGCAATATCAGCACCTCTTCGATGCCTTCCTCGACCATCAATTCGGCGCGATGCGCGGGCGACGTCAGCAGCACCGGCGTGCGATCGGGCGCGACCACCTGCGTGGGATGAGGATCGAAGGTAAGGACGGCCGGCTGCCATCCGCGCGCGGCGGCCAGCGCCGCCACCTGCCGTAGAATGCGCCGGTGGCCGAAATGCACGCCATCGAAATTGCCGATGGTGAGGGCGCAGGGGCCGAAATCGGCGGGCACTTCGTCGAGACTGCGATAGAGGCGCATGGAGACTATCCGACTGCCACTTCCAGGCCGTCATAGGCCAGGCGGATGTGCGGCGGCAGCATGCTTTCGGCGCGTTCGTGGCCCAGATCGTGACCGATATGGGTGAAGAAAGCGCGCCGAACGCCGAGTGTCTCGACGGTCTTTACGGAGCGTTCCACGGTGGAATGCGTGGGGTGCGGCTTGTAGCGCAGGGCGTCGAGAAAGATCACGTCGAGGCCGCGCAGCAGTTCCATGGAGCTCTCCGGGATCTCGCTGTGGTCGGTGAGGTACGCCGCGTTCCCGAAACGGAACCCGAGGATGGTCTGCGGGCCATGCAGCACGGGGATCGGCACGAACTCCATACCGAACAGATTGAACGGCCCGTCGACGATGCGCGGATCGATGTGCGGCACATTGGTATTGCGCTCCGCGCCATCGAACACGTAAGGGAAGCAGCGGCGCAGCGATTCCATGGTGTTTGGCGCGGCGTACACCGGGAGATCGCCGGCCTGCCGGAAATTGAACGGGCGCACGTCGTCGAAGCCCATCATGTGGTCGGCGTGGGCGTGCGT
>CAZARO010001213.1:0-2299 GCA_964487165.1 uncultured Solibacteraceae bacterium
CCGGTGGACCAGCGATTGGCGTCGAGCCCGGTCATCGCCACGGCGGCGATCGGCAACACGTAGGTGATGGCCACCAGCGCCACCGCGCCGGCCATGGCCAGCGGATAGGTGCGCTGCGGACGGTCCACTTCGTCGGCCACGGTGGACGCGTAGTCCCACCCCATGTAATTCCAGAGCGCCACCAGGATGCCGCCCAGCAGGTCGACATTGTGGAGCGGCACCGCACCGCCGGCAGGCGCGCCGCGATGCAGAAAGCCGTATACAGTGAGCACCGCGAAGGGCGCCAACAGCACCACCCCCATGGCCAGGGAACTGTCGCCCACGGATTTCGCGCCCATAAGGTTCCACGCCGCCGCGGCCGCCACCAGCGCAATTGCCAGCGCGGTGCCGCGGCCGCCGGAGGTCATCCACGGCAGCAGGTGGCCCAGATAACTGACGAAGAGCGTGGGGTAGATGGCCACATCGAAGACACTGCCGGCGAGCGACAGCCAGGCCTCCTGGTATCCCCAGAAGCTTCCCATGCCGCGCGTCACCCACACGTAGTAGCCGCCCTGATCGGGCAGCGCGCTCGAAAGTTCGCTCACCATCAGCGCGGTGGGGACGGCCCAAATGACCGGCGTGACCAGCAGAATCAGGATCGCGCCGGTGTATCCCGACTTAGAGACGATATCTTCCAGCCCGAACGGTCCGCCCGCCACCAGAAAGTAAATGGCCGCGATGAGCGGCAGAAGGGTCATCTTGCGGGGCGCGGACATTCTCTATAGAGTACACGACACTGCCGGATTCCCGGCCCGCGCGGAGTTAAGCTGGTGTGATGCCCGCGAAGAATGTGGTCATCCTCGATGGCGCCGCGTCCGGCGATGCGGACCTGTCGCCGGTCCTCGATGCGTTGTCGCAAGTATTCCACGCGGACGGTGCTCAAGTGGAGACCGTCGCTCTGCGCGATATGAAGCTGGCCCACTGTCTGGGCTGCTTTGACTGTTGGCTCAAGACACCGGGAATGTGTGTGGAAGCGGATGCCGGGCGGGAGATCGTCAAGGCCATCGTCCGCAGCGACGTGACGGTTTTCTTCAGCCCGGTAACTTTCGGGGGTTACTCGCCGCAGCTGAAGAAGATGGTGGACCGGCTGGTTCCGCTGGCTTCTCCGTTCTTCGAGATATATCACGGAGAAGTGCACCATCCGCCGCGCTATGCGCATCGGCTGCGACGGGTGTTCGTCGGAGTCCAGCGCCAGCCCAATGCGCATGAGGCTCATATTTTCAAGACGCTGGCCGGGCGCAATGCCCTCAACTTTCATCCCCCCGGGTACGCCGCGGAAGTGGTGCTCGCTACGGATGACGCCGAGCAACTGCGGGCACGCTTCGAATCGCTGCTGACGAGGTGCGACCCGTTGCCGTTCGGCGATGCGGCTGCGTCGCTGATGCCCCCACCGGCAGCGCCGGGCACGGCTGTAGGACCGGCCTGCGCGCGCCGGGCGTTGCTGATTGTCGGCAGCCCCAAGACCAACGAGCCGAGCACCTCGAGCGCTCTGGGCGGCTACCTGGTGGATCGCCTCCGCGAGCGCGGTTGGGAGACCGAATCGCTAACCCTGCGGGCGAGCCTGAATCGCTCCGAGGGTCAGAATGAACTGCTGGCGGCGGTGGAACGCGCCGGGCTAATCCTTTTGGTCTTCCCCCTTTATGTGGATTCGCTGCCCTATCTTGTGACCAAAGCGCTGACCGTGATGGCGGCCGGCAGGCAGGCGGGTCGCGAGCCGGCGGCGCAGCGCATGGTGGCGATTGTGAATAGCGGCTTTCCCGAGACGCACCAGAATTCGGTGGCGATGGCCATATGCCGCGAGTTCGCCTTGCAATGCGGAATCGACTGGTCCGGTGGCCTGGCGCTGGGCGGAGGAGGCGTGTTGGGCGGCCAGCCTCTCAAGGAGGCGAAGCGCTCCGGTCCGTCCATCCGCCACGTGACCGGCGCGTTGGACCTCACCGCCGCGGCCCTGGCCGATGGACTGCCGGTACCCGCCGAGGCGATGAAGTTGATGGCGAAGAGCCCCATGCCGTTCGCGCTCTGGCGCCCGCTGTACACGTGGATCGGAGGCATGGGCTTCGTAAAGCTGGCGGCTAAGAATGGCGTTAGCAAGGATCAAATGCTGGCGGGGCCGTATGCCGCATAGGGGCGATAGATAGTCCGCGGATTAGCGGCTCCGGGCGTTCGCCTGCATCTCGCGCGGGAGGAAGCCCTCGAAACCAGGCGAGCACGTCGGCATCGAGAGAGTGCCCTCCATTTTGCACCAGACATTTGCAACATG
>CAZARO010001214.1:0-2299 GCA_964487165.1 uncultured Solibacteraceae bacterium
CCGATGCCGACATTCTGGACCGTCCCGAGCCCCTTACCAAGCCGTTTTGGGTCTCGTTGACGCTGCACGTGGCGGTGTTGGGCAGCCTCACGGTGGGCGCGGTGGTGAATCATACGCATCTGAATATGGGCAGCCCCACCGGCGGAGGAATGGGCGGGGTGTTGGTGAATCCCGTGGCGAGCATTCCCTTGCCCAACCGCGGAGGCCGGGAAAATCCGGTGGCCAACGATACCAAATCCCAGGCGCCCACTCCGCCCCCGCCCAAGGAGAAAGTCAAGCCGGCCGCTAAGGAAAAGGCTCCGCCGCCGGATGCCATTTCCCTCAAGAGTCCGAAGGCGCCCGCGAAGCGGCAGGCGGAAACGCCGCCGCAACCCAATAAGTATCGCGAGCAGGAAAAGTACTCCGACAATCAGCTATACAGCGAAGTCGGGCGGCGGCTGAGTTCGCCGAACTACGCCATGCAAGGTGGCGGCGGTGTCAGGCTAGGCGACAGTTCGCCTTTCGGCGAGCAGTTCGGCGCCTACGCCAACATCATCCGCGACAACATCGCGCGCCAGTGGCAGCCGTCCAGCCTCGGCAAGATGTCGGCCGCGCCTTCGGTTACGGTGACTTTCACAATTCGCCGCGACGGATCGGTGGCCAACGTGAAGATATCGCGGAGCAGCGGCATCCAAACTATGGACTTTTCGGCGCAGCGCGCGGTTATGGATGCGCAACTGCCTCCGCTTCCGCCCAACTTTCCACGCAACCAGGCCGATGTGGAAATGAAATTCGAATTGGGGAATTAAAATGAAACGAATCGTCTGGATTATGGGGGCGGCCGCCGCGACGCTGGCGGCCCTGCTGGCGCAGCAAAGCGATTTCTACGGGGTCATCACCCATGATGCGGCGCTTCCCGCGCTCGCCGTGCCCGATTTTCGCGGCGATGGCGCGGCGCAGTCCTTCATGGCGGTTTTCAATAAGACGTTGTGGAGCGATCTCGACGGCGCGGGAATCTTCAACATGGTTTCCAAGGGGAACTACCCCCTCACCGTTCCGCAGCAACTGAGCGATTTCAAAATTCCGCCGCCGGTGCAAAACACGCCGCTGCGCCGCGGCCAGGCTCCCCCGCCGCCCCCGACCGGCGGAGGCCTGTGGTTGTCCGATTGGTTGAACCCCCCGACACAAGCCCGCTACGTGACCGTGGGGTATACGGCGGTGCAGAACAGTCTCCTGGTGCTGCGCGGCTGGCTGGTGGATCTGACCATTCCCGATCCGTCCAATGCCGGTGCACTTGCCAAGACGTACGTCGAATCGCTGGACGAGGGCGGTGCGCGCAAGGCCGCGCACGAGTTCGCCTGCGATATTCTGCAGAAATTCGGCTCCACGTGCCTGTTCGGCAGCCATATTTATTTCGTGCGCCGCACGGGAACTTTGAAAGCGCCGGTGTCGGAAATCTGGGGGATGGATCCCGACGGGGGCAACCAGAAGCAGATCACCCATTTCAATGCGCTCTCCGATTTTCCGGCTGTCTCTCCCGATGGCAGCAAAGTAGCGTTTACTAGCTGGGTCCACGGCAATCCTGGTATATTTGTGTTCTCGGTGGATCCGGTCCGGGATTTGCGGTTTTATAATCAGCGGGGCGCGTCGGTGACTGCCAGTCCTTCCTTCACGCCCGATGGAAAGCAGATTGTTTTTCAGTCGTCGGTGGGAGGGTGCTGCGGCATCTACATCGCCAACCTGGATGGCAGCGGCGTGCATTCGATCACGTCGGCGCGGTCGATCGACGCCGAGCCTAAAGTGAATCCCAAAACCGGCGCGGAAATCGCTTTTTCGTCGGGCCGTTCCGGTCCCGAGCAGATTTACCGCATGAGTATCGACGGTACCGACGCGGAGCGGCTCACCGACGGCACGGGCGAAGCTTCCAATCCATCCTGGCACCCCAACGGAGACTTTCTGGCCTACGCCTGGACGCGAGGGTACATGGCCGGTGCGTTCAACATCTTTGTCATGAACGTAGCTACGCGCGCGTACCAGCAGTTGACACACGACGCAGGGAAAAACGAGAATCCTAGTTGGGCGCCGGATGGGAAACACATTGTGTTCATGTCCGACCGCACCGGCCGGCCCCAGATATGGTCCATGCTTGCGGACGGATCGCAGCAGCAGCAACTTACCAGGGAGGGTTCTAATTTACGCCCAGTGTGGGGTAAATAGTTTGAGGATTTTCGAGGAGGCGAAGTTCATGTTCAGCAAACGGAAGATTACACTCATCTGTCTTGCGGTCTCGATAGCGCTATTCGCCGAGGGTTGCAAGAAG
>CAZARO010001215.1:0-2299 GCA_964487165.1 uncultured Solibacteraceae bacterium
GGGTGACGGGATATTCCGGGCACTCGTCGAGCACCATGCAGATGTCGCTGCCGAAGGCCAATTGCACGTCGACGGTCGACTGGGGTGTGAAGGTGTGAAGATCGCCGTCAAGATGCGATTGGAAGATCACCCCCTCGTCGGTGATTTTGCGGAGGCCGCTGAGGCTGAAGACCTGAAAGCCGCCGGAATCGGTGAGGATGGCGTTGGGCCACGACATGAAGCGATGCAATCCGCCCATTTTGCGGATGAGCTCGTGGCCTGGGCGAAGGAAGAGATGGTAGGTGTTGGCGAGCAGGATCTTGACGCCGAGATCCTCGGCGAGGTCGCGCTGCGTGAGTCCTTTGACGGTGGCTTGCGTGCCCACCGGCATGAATACGGGGGTCTCGATGGTGCCGTGGGGGGTGTGGAGGAGTCCGGCGCGGGCGCCGGTTTCGGGGCACTCGGCTACTAGTTCGAAGGAGATCTGGCTCAAATCAGATTGTAAACGACGCGGTTCGGTTGATCGGAGTCACCTATCGTCGATCGGAGTCACCTATAGTTGATCGGAGTCACCTATAAGGGATAGCCGATCGGCGAGGCTGCCAATTCGTCAAGCTACGCGGGCGTTATGCTGAGACGTATGGGACCCATCCTGCCGGTACTTCTGCTTGCTTGCGGGTTAGCCTTCCAGACTACACCCCCGACGGCACCGGAGGCAGCCACTCCCGCTGGTGCGCCCTTGCCACCGAAATGGAAAGTGGAGCCTAAAGGGGTGAACAGCGAATTGGCAGGCGACACGAAGGAAGATGGCGTGATGAGTTTCGCCCGCTATGAGGGCGGAAGCCTGTCGCTCAAGCAGAATAAGGTCACCACCTACGTGAACGAAAACCAAGTGGTGCTGGTGCAAGGCAAGCATCGGTTTGCGATTCCCGTGAAGGCCGTGGCGGACGTATCGGAAGGGAGCGCCGTACGGTCCCGCGTGGGCACGGCCATCGGCTCCACGATCGCAACTGCAACGGCCAAGAATCCGACCGTGGTGGGAATCGTATGGACCGATGCCGGGAAGAAGAACGGTGTGGTCCTCCGCGTGGACAAGGGCGACTTTCCGGCATTCGTGCAAGCCCTTGAATCCGTGACCGGCTTGAAAACTACCGATACGGGCGCGAAAAACCGCTGACCGTGAGATAGCCGCTACAATACGCCTATGAATTCTCCGTTCCGTCTGGACGCCCGCCGCGCCCTGGTCACCGGGGGCGCGAGCGGGATCGGCGAACAGGTCTGCCGCGTCTTCTCCGCGGCCGGCGCCTCCGTAACCATCGCCGATGTCGATCGCGATCGCGTGGTGGCGCTGGCCCGCGAGCTCCCGCTCAGCTCCCCGATGATCGTCGACGTCACTAACGAGGCCGCCGTCGAAGCATCCCTCAAATCTCTCGAGGGTCTCGACATATTGGTCAATTGCGCCGGCGTGGGCCACGTGGGCACCATCGAAGAGACCGAAGCGGACGATTTCCGCCGCCTCCTGCGCATTAACGTCGAGGGCTTGTACATCGTGACGCGGGCAGCCATGCCGAAATTGCTGGCGTCCAAAGGTTCCATCGTAAATATCGGCTCCGTGGCCGGGCTCGTCGCGGTGAAACGGCGCTTCGCGTATTGCGCCAGCAAGGGCGCGGTGGTGGCGCTCTCGCGGCAGCTGGCCATCGACTACGCCGGCCGACTGCGGGTGAATTGCATCTGCCCCGGCACGGTGGAGACGCCCTTCGTGGACGGCTACCTGGAGAAGTTTCACAAGCACGAAAAAGACAAAGTACGCCAGGAATTGCACGCCCGCCAGCCGGTAGGCCGCATGGGCCGGCCCGACGAAGTGGCGTACATGGCGCTCTACCTCAGCTCGGCGGAAGCGGAGTTCGTAACCGGATCGGTAATGACCATCGATGGCGGTTGGACCGCGGCCTGAGCTATCATGTCCTCAAAGAGGGGCTCGGGCCGTTGGGAACTTTTGCCCCGATAGCGGCGTCTTCTGGATAGGGCCGTATCGGGCTGGGGGGAGGCTGAAGCTATGCGATGGCTGCTGGTCTTGGCGTTTGCCGCGCGCGGCACGCTCTCGGCCGGGACTGCCGCGGACTTTGTCCGCTCCCTTCAGGGCAACAGCTTCGACCCCAGCGAATGCTATCGCGTCCGCGATATCACCATCATTAAAGAAGACCTCAAGATCTACCTCACCGACGGCCACCTGATCTTCAGCCGGCCGGTGGCTGGGCGCCGCATCGCCGCGGCGTTCACGGCCGACGTGGATGCCGGCGACGGCGAGGTGATCCTCATG
>CAZARO010001216.1:0-2293 GCA_964487165.1 uncultured Solibacteraceae bacterium
CGCGCCGCCGCCACCGTGCCCGCCGCGGTCATCAGCATGGGGAACATGCGGGGCAAGGTGTCGGCGGCGATGAGCACGGCCTTGTAGCCGGCGACAGTGGCCATGGACGAGAGAGCGTCCATACTTTGCGCGCGCGTGATGCGCGGCATCAACTCCATGGCGAGAAAACTGACGCCGCGCTCGGCCAGACTGCGAGCCGCATCGAAGGCGGTGAGCGGTTCGCCGAAGCCGATCACGGTCTGCCCGCGGCGCATGTGCGCCAGATCGCCGGCGCCCGTCTCGGGATTGGCGCCGGGGCTGCGTACCTGCAGCACCACGTCGGCAGCAGCGAAGATCTCATCGCGGCCGCCTATGCGGACACTCTTGGCGGCGTATTCGGAATCGGGAAAGCCGGCGGGATCGCCCGCGCCCGCTTCCAGGATCAACTCCGCGCCGGTCTTATTCAGCACCGAAAGCGCACCGGGAACCATAGCAACGCGCCGTTCTCCCGGCGCCCGCTCCGCGACGATTCCGACTTTGATTCCCATTTAACCCAGCATCCTCTGAAGCAGCGAAGAATTGGTTTTGGGCCGCCGATGAACGCGGATAAACGCCGATAAAACCATCCTCTTCGATCGGCGTTTATCTGCGTTCATCGGCGGCTAAAGTTTCTTTCCCGGGCTCAGCCGTGCCGGCCCCAAGAGATTTATATCAACTCCGCGGTGCTGAAGAAGAACCGGAGTTCCGTCTCCGCGGTTTCAGGCGCGTCCGACCCATGTATGCAGTTGCGCTCGATATCCTTTGCGAACCGCTTGCGCACCGTGCCCTCGGCGGCGTTGGCGGGGTTGGTGGCGCCCATGACTTCGCGCAATCCCTTGATAGCGTTCTCGCGCTCCAATGCCATCACCACGATGGGACCTTCGGTCATGAACTTCACCAGTCCGCCGAAGAACGGCCTCTCTTTGTGCACGGCGTAAAAGCCCTGCGCCTGCGCCGCACTCAAGCGAGTCATGCGCAGCCCTAAGATCCGGAACCCGGCCTTCTCAATCATCGCCAGAATCTCTCCGGCCTGGCCGGCGGCGACGGCATCGGGTTTGATAATCGAAAACGTGCGTTCGACACTCATAAGCGGCTTTGAATTTTCTCTCCAATATCGGCCGGGGAAGAGCACACCGTGATGCGGGCCTCTTCCATGGCCTTGATCTTGTCCGACGCCTTGCCCGCACCGCCCGCGATGATGGCGCCGGCGTGGCCCATGCGGCGCCCCGGGGGCGCGGTCTGGCCGGCCACGAAGCCCACCACGGGCTTCTTCACGTGGGCCTTGACGTAGGCCGCGGCCGTCTCCTCGGCGTTGCCGCCGATCTCGCCGATCATCACGATGGCGTGGGTATCGGGGTCGTCGTTGAAAAGCTTTAATGCGTCCAGAAAGTTGGTACCGATGATGGGGTCGCCGCCAATCCCGATGCAGGTGGACTGTCCGATGCCGAGCTTGGTCAATTGCCCCACCGCTTCGTAAGTCAGCGTGCCGGAGCGCGAGACCACGCCCACGTGGCCTTCCAGATGAATGTGGCCGGGCATAATTCCGATCTTACACTTGCCGGGCGAAATGATCCCTGGGCAATTCGGGCCAATCAGGCGCGTCTTCTTCCCTTGCAGGAATTGCCATGCCTTCACCATGTCCAGCGTGGGGATGCCCTCGGAAATGCAGACCGCCAGCGCCAGCCCAGCGTCGGCGGCTTCCATGATGGCGTCTCCGGCGAACGGTGGCGGCACGAAAATCACGGTGGCGTTGGCGCCGGTCTCCTTCACCGCCTGCTCTACCGTGTCGAACACCGGCAGGTCCAGATGTTTGCTGCCGCCCTTTCCGGGCGTGACGCCGCCTACCACGTGGGTGCCGTAGGCAATGGCTTGCTGTGCGTGGAAACTGCCTTCCCGGCCGGTGAATCCCTGCACGATCAGTCGGGTATTACGATCTACCAGTACGCTCATGTTCTTTATGCCGCCAGCTTGACTACTTTTTCGGCCGCGTCGCGCATGTCCGCGCCCACCGTGAAGTTCAGCCCGGAATCGATAAGAATCTTGCGCCCTAAGTCGACATTGGTGCCTTCCATGCGGACCACGATGGGCACCTGAATATTGAGATCGCGCGCCGCCGCCACCACCCCGGTGGCCAGCGTATCGCAGCGCAGAATGCCGCCGAAAATATTGATCAGCACAGCCTTCACGTGCTTGTCCGAGAGCAGAATCCGGAAGGCGTTTTTCACCTGCTCGGCGCTGGCGCCGCCGCCCACGTCGAGGAAGTTGGCCGGGCTGC
>CAZARO010001217.1:0-2292 GCA_964487165.1 uncultured Solibacteraceae bacterium
GCGCACGCGAGTGAGCGCGGCTACCGAGAGTACGCCGGCCGCCGCGGAGAGGGTGGTGTCGATGGCCACGCGCGGAAGGTTCGCGGCGCCGCCGCCGTTGAGCAGGAGACTCCCCGCGCCGTTCAGCCCGATCCATCCCAACCAGGTGAGAAAACAGGCAAACAGCACCAGCACGGCGTTGTGGCCGGGAAACGCCGCGGGCATGCCCTCGGCATCGTACTTTCCCTGGCGTGGGCCCAGTATCCAGGCGATGGAGAGCGCCGTCAGGCCACCCACGGCTTGAACGGCGCCGGAGCCGCCGGCGTCCAGAAACCCGCGTTGCGCCAGCCATCCCCCACCCCACACCCAGTGCGCAAATAAAGGATACGTCCAGCCGGCCAAGAGCGCGGTAGAGGCGCAACTGGCGCCCAGGCGCCACCGTTCGCTCCCCGCGCCCAGGGGAATCATAGCCGCCAGGGCCACGCTGAACATCTGCAGCCAGGCGGCCAGCGCGGCGGGCGATCCGTCGAACTGGAGGCCGCGCAGGAAAAACGGCTCGGCCGCAATCCAATTCCACGATTTGCCGGCCAGTTCGAAGGAGTGTGCCGGACGGCCGGGAAAGGATTGCCACGACCAGCCGCAAACGCCGTACACCAGAGCCGCGACGGCCATCACCGCAACCGGCGCCAGCATGGCGTGAGCGGCGCTCCGCGACCGGCCCAGCCCGGAGTTCATCAGCGCCAGCCCAGCGCCCGCCAGCGGAACCAGAAGCACCAGGGCGCCGCAGAGCGCCTGCGCCAGATCGGACAACACGGGGGGCTGTGCCAGCGTCATCGAGTCACCTCACCGAAGCCATAAGGATAGCCGATCCGCCCGCGAACGGCGGCGGCAAAGTGGAGTTTCCAGATTGCACCGATAAAAATTATCTATTTCCATTTATGAAACAAAGAGACCTAGACTGACACTAATCATCGCGGGGAACCCTGTAGCATCGCCCGCAAAGGCACGCAACGTATTCGTGTCAATCCCACTTTAAGTGTTTCAGATCTGAATATCATGCAGAGAAGATGCCGTACCGCTTTAGCGTTCGGTTTTCTCTCGGGTTTAGCGGCCATGGTACAAGCGCAGACACCAGACAGCCTGCCGGGCGGTCAATCGCCGGCAACTTACACACCACCAACGGCCCCCGCGCCGATAGACCCAGGTCCGCTTCGTTTCTGGGGTACAGACTTCAGTTTTCTTTTCGACGGTTATATGGACGCGAATTTCAACGCGCCCTCTTCCGGCTTCAACCAATTGCGCGCCTTCGATGTCCGCTCCGATACGGCGCACTTTAATATGGGGATGATCACCATCGACCACGCGCCCGCTCCCATCGGCTTTCACCTGGATGCCGGTTTCGGAGAGATGTTCGATATCATTCACGCCGGCACGCGCGATCCCCGGGCGTGGAAGTACGTCAAGCAGGCCTACGTCAGCTTCAAACCCAAGGCCCTGCACGGCGTGGAAATCGATGTCGGCGAGTTTGTGACCTCCGCCGGCGCGGAAGTCATCGAAACCAACCAGAATTACAACTACTCGCGCTCCCTGCTTTTCACCTGGGCAATCCCCTATTCCCACACCGGAGTGCGGGCGCAATACGCGTTGGGATCGCACTTTACGGGAACCGTTCAAGTGGTGAACGGCTGGAACAACGTGGAACCGATTAACCGCGGCAAGACCCTGGGCTTCTCCGGTGCTTACGCCTGGAAGAAAGTCACCTGGAACCACGCTTACTATGCCGGCCCGGAGCATCCCGGCACCACCAAGGGGTGGCGGAATCTCTACGACACCAACATAGCCGTCAACCAGACCGACAATCTGACCTGGTATCTCAGCTTCGATTATGACCGCGACAAGAACATCGGTGCCGGCGCCAACACCTGGGCGGGTGTGGGCGGCGCGGGACGATACGCTATCGGCAAAAAGTCCGCAGTGGCCATGCGCCTGGAATATTTCGACGATGCCGACGGATTTGCCACCGGGACTGCGCAATCCGTGAAAGAATACACTCTAACCCAAGAATACAAGTTCACGGACTGGCTGATGACGCGCGCGGAATTCCGTACCGATTGGTCGAACAAGCCCTTCTTCGAGAAGAATAACCAGCCGAACGCGTCGAAAACCCAGCCTACGGTGATGTTAGGGCTGATTGCATACTTCGCGCCGAAAAAATGACGTTTGAAAACGAACTCAGGAGATAACCCATGGCAGAAAACTCCGAAGTCACCATGAAACCGACGCTGGGCCTGACCGGCCTGACGATGAACGCCA
>CAZARO010001218.1:0-2291 GCA_964487165.1 uncultured Solibacteraceae bacterium
AGCCGGTGACGTCGCGTTCCATGAAGACTGTGCAGCGCTCGCCCAGGCGCGAAGGCCCGGGCGCGGCCAGCGCCAGTTTGGCGAATTCGCCCTTGATGCTGATGCCCAGCTTTTCGGCCTGCTCCTCCAGGAACGACCCTGTGCCGGCGGCGCAAGCTTCGTTCATGGCGAAATCCACCACCACGCCACGCTCGATGGAGATGAACTTGGAATCCTGCCCGCCGATCTCGAAAATTGTGTCCACAGGCTCGCCGCCGAGCGTGCTGCTGATGTGCACCGCGCCGGTCTTGTGCGCCGTGATTTCGTCGTTCACCACGTCCGCGCCCACAAACTCCGCGATCAGTTCGCGCCCCGAGCCGGTGGTGCCCACGCCGCAGATCTGGAGCCGCGTGCCCCATTTTTCGGCGACCTCCGCCAGCCCCTGCTGCACCGCCTCGATGGGCCGCCCGGCGGTGCGCAGGTACACATCGTGGATCACCGAACCGAATTCGTCGATGGCCACCACGTTGGTGGAGACCGAGCCGATGTCCAGACCGAGGTAAGCGGGAATGGGGCCGTCGCCTGTGGGAGGCACATAGGCGCCCACGCGGTCGCGCAGTTGCACCACGTTTTCGGTGGAGAGCGGCTGGGTGTCCTGTAAGCTCTCTTCGGCGTGCTGGCGCAGACGATGAATCTCCAGGATGGAGCGCTTGCGCGGCTCTTCGGCTTCCAGTATGGCGGTGCCGATGGCCCCGCACCAGGCGTATTGCTCAGGCACCAGCAGCGCGTGATCGGAGAGCCCGAATGCCTCCCGCAAAGCGCCGCTGACGCCGGAGTTTTGCGACACCGCGCCGATCAGCGCCACCGGCGCCTCCACCGGGCGCCCCTTCACGATGGAGCTTTTGAAATTGCGCGCCACTGCGTCGCACAATCCGCGCAGAATCTCGGCCGGCGAATAGCCTTTCTGCTGCGCGTGGATCATATCGCTCTTGGCGAATACGGAGCAGCGTCCGGCGATGCGCGCGGCGCAACTGGCCCCGGAAACCACGCAGCCCACTTCCTCCACGGAGTACTGCATGCGCAGCGCCTGCTGATCGAGGAACGAGCCGGTGCCGGCGGCGCATTCGCCCGAGCGGTCGTAATCCACGATGTTGCCGCCATCCAGGCGGATATATTTGGAGCTCTCGCCGCCGATCTCGAAGATCGTCCGCACCTGCGGGTACATGGTGCCGATCATGCGGGCGATGGCCTTGAATTCGTTCTCGAAGAACAGGCCCAGCACCTTGGCGATGGTGCGGCTGCCGGAACCGGTGACGCGGATGCCCTCCACGCGGTCTTCCGGGACGGTTTCGTAAAACTCGCGCAGCAGATCGTAGGTGGATTGTATGGGGCTGCCGGAGATGCGGCGGTAATCGGAGAGCACCAGCGGCTGTCCGGCAAGCTCGGTGAGGCGGAATTGCGGGTGGCTGTCGCAAAGGGTCGCGAGGATGGCGCGGTCCCCGGATTTGCCTAGGGCAGCGAGTTTGAGACTGATAGCGCCGATGTCGAGACCGAGATTGATGCCCATTTCTGTCCAGTTTGAGGGGAAATCGACTTAATTACAAGCGAATAAGGTCTGAATTGCTGAAAACTGCATTAAATGGAGCGGAGGGCGGGGGTTAACGGGGCGGGGGAAGTGGCTTACAACGCGAACGTCGTTCGCAACGCGGCGTCGATTTCGTTCATTCCATTATGACGCTGTCGATTTCCGAGTGACTACTGTAGCGAGGTTGTCAGTCATGATTACGGAGTCTCGTTAAGGTTCCCAGATTTGAATCTGGAAAGGGGACCAAGACAATATCACCATATCACCGCGGCGGCAGTTCATCGTAAGCGGCCATTTCGGGTCGATCCCAATCTTCGGCGAACGCGGATAGACGCCGGCTCAGGTCGGCCGCCTGATCTTCGCGGTTCCGCGGGATGGACCCAAGTCACAATGACGCGGCAGCCCTCAGCTTCGGTCAGGGGTTCCAACACCTCCACTTTTCCATTGCGGCAAATCCCTTCTACCGACTTCACCATGCTTACAGTATCCCGCGCCCGGTGGTGGCCAGAGTCCGAAGAGTTGTCAGAGTTCCTGCCCGCGCCCGCGATACGATATCAGCCACCCGCCGCTCAGCCCCAACAAACCCACTCGGCCAGCGCCGAATCGGCCACCGCGGTAGCCTTACATAAAAGGAGCTGAGACCATGGAAGTGCATTTCAACCCCGACGTCAGAGTCGAAGTTGGAACAGATGGCGCGGGACACCGGACGCCGCAGCGACGAACTGGT
>CAZARO010001219.1:0-2291 GCA_964487165.1 uncultured Solibacteraceae bacterium
AAAAGGCGCTGTACGGGACATCGCGCGCCCGCGACAGGCGGCCGACCGCGAGCCGCAATCGCTGCTGTCCGCGGCCGCGGGCGAGCTCGAGAGCCGCTTCGGAGTGCAGCCCGAAATCGGCCGCATCACTGCGCTGGTGGGGCCTCCCGGATCGGGCAAGACCACCACGCTGGTGAAGCTGGCGGTGAATCAGTGCCTCAAGCTGGGTCACCCTGTGCGGCTGGTCTCGGCCGATACCCTGCGCATCGGCGGCGCCGAGCAGCTGCGCACCTACGCCACCATCCTGGGGGTACCGTTTCAAGCCGTGGAAAATACCGTCGCCCTAGCCCAGGCGGTAGACAGCGCTCCCGCGAATACCTGGGTCCTGATCGACACCCCCGGGTTCAGCGCCGCCATGCAGCAGGAACTGGGAGGCGAGCTCGCGGCCTTCCTCCGCCGCCGTCAAGACATTGACACCCATTTAGTTTTGACAGCGTCCATGAACGCCGGCGACCTGCGGAACACTACCGACCGCTTCGCCGCGTTCGGCCCCAGCAAACTCATCTTTACCCGCACCGATGAGACAACTTCTGCCGGTGGCATCTTTTCCGAGGCGGTGCGCACGCAACGGCCAGTTTCCTTCCTGTGCTACGGGCAGTCGATCCCGGAGGATATCCAGGCGGCCAGCAAAGATCTGGTCATCGAATCGCTGGTACGCCAATTGCCTACTTGCTTACAAGCCGTAGCGTAAAGAAATCCGATGGCCACCGGCCTCCAACACTATCGTCCCGCCGGCGACGAGGACACCACCTCGGAGCGCGAAGCCCTCGTGCTCGAACACCTCCCCCAGGTTTGTCTGATCGCCCGGCGAATTCACGACCGCTTGCCGGACTACATCAGCCTGGACGACCTGATTTCCACCGGGGTGATCGGCCTGATGGCGGCCATCGACAACTTCGATTCCACCCTGGGAGTGCAGCTCAATACCTACGCCGAACGGCGCATCCGCGGCGCCATCATCGACAGCCTGCGGGAGATGGATTGGGCGCCGCGCGAAACCCGCCGGCGATCGAAACTGATTGAAGCCGCGATTCACCGCGCCAAACAGCGTTTCGGGCGCGAGCCGGCGGAAGAGGAAATCGCCGTCGAGCTGAATATCTCGGTGGGCGAATACCAGAAGTGGCTGGCCGACGTACAGGCGGTGGAACTGGAGCGCCTGGAGTTCGAACCGGGAGACCACTCCGGCCGCAACCTGCTCCACTTCATCTCCTCGGGCGAAGACGCCTGGCCCTCGCACGTGGTGGAAAAGGCCGAGCTGGTGCGAATTCTGGCACTGGCCATCGAGCGCATGCCCAAGTCGGAACGGACCGTGCTGAGCCTGTACTACTACGAAGAATTGAATCTGCGGGAAATCGCCGAAGTGATGAAGATGCACCTTTCGCGTATCGCCCAATTGCGCACGCAAGCCATCCTGCGGCTGCGCAGCCACATGGAACGAGTCTGGCTCAGCCAGCCAAGGAGAAAAGCATGAGCGCTGGAAACAGCTCGGGTTCCGCCCTGGATCTGCTGTTGGATATCGAACTGCCAGTGACCCTTCGCTTCGGGCGGATGCAGATGACGTTGAACGACGTGATCGACCTGACGCGCGGTTCGGTGATCGATTTCGGCCACAGCACCGAGGAGCCGGTGGAGGTTGTGGTCAACGGCCGGATCGTGGCGCGCGGCCAGGCCGTCATGGTGCAGGGTAATTACGGAGTGCGCATTTCCCAGATCGAGAGCCGCCGCGAACGGCTGGAAGCGGCGCCCGCGGGAGGGAACAAGTAATGGCTCTCGACTGGCTGCTGAATCCCCTGACTTTTTACTCCGGCGCGTCGGTGTGCCTGCTGACCAGCCTGGGAGTATTCGTGAACATCAAACTGGAATTGTCGCGGGTGCGCAATCTGGCGGAGGAGTCGGAGGCCGGTAGCGCGTCGGACAAATCGGCGATCGAAGGCCTGCGCACGGAGATCGGAAAACTGCGGGAATCGGTGTGCAGCCTGGAAGCAGTGCCGTGCGGCACCCCGCGAGGCGTGGGGATCAATCTGACCAAGCGGGCGCAGGTGCTGCGCATGCATCGCCGTGGAGAATCGGTCTCAAGCATCGCCGCTGCTCTGGAAACGCCGTCGAACGAGATCGCGCTGTTGTTGAAGGTGCACGCGTTGACGGAGAAGGCTTCGTAGCGGGAGCTGGCGGCTTGCACAGGCGCGCCTAATGTGGGGCAGGATGCCATCCCAATGTCACTTACATTGCCGGAAAGCTGGGATTCTGCGTTA
>CAZARO010001220.1:0-2287 GCA_964487165.1 uncultured Solibacteraceae bacterium
TCCTCCACCTCAACGGCTACAAGATCAACAACCCCACGCTGCTGGCGCGCGTGAGCCATGACGAGCTCGAAAACCTGATGCGCGGGTACGGCTGGACGCCCCATTTCGTGGAAGGCTCCGACCCCGACAGCATGCACCAGGCCATGGCGGCCACCACCGAGCACTGCATCGACGAGATCCGCAAGATCCGTGAAAAAGCGCGTGGCAGCGGCATCGCCTCGCGTCCGCGATGGCCCATGATCGTGCTGCGTTCTCCCAAAGGCTGGTCGGCGCCCCACGATGCGGGCGGCCATCGCCTGGAAGGTTCCTGGCGGGCGCACCAGGTGCCGCTGCCGGACGTGAAAAAGAATCCCGACATGCTGCACCTGCTGGAAAAGTGGATGCGGTCGATGAAGCCGGAGGAGTTGTTCGACGCCAACGGCCGGCTGGTCCCCGAATTGAAGGCACTGGCGCCCACCGGAAGCCGGCGCATGAGCGCCAATCCGCGCGCCAACGGCGGAATCCTGAAGAGAGCCCTCCGCTTGCCCGATTTCCACGATTACGCGCAGAAAGTGGAGACGCCGGGCAAGAGCGAGGCCGAAAATACGCGCCCGCTGGGAGCCTTTCTGCGCGACGTGATGAAGCGCAACATGGACAATTTCCGCGTCTTCGGGCCGGATGAGACCACCTCCAACAAGCTGGACGCCATCTACGCCGCGGCGGAAAAATTCTGGATTGAAGAGCGCTTCCCCGAAGACGACGACGGCGGCGAACTGGCCTCCAACGGGCGCGTCATGGAGATGCTCAGCGAGCACACCATGGAAGGAATGCTGGAAGGCTACCTGCTCACCGGACGCCACGGCTTCCTGTCGACGTACGAAGCCTTCGTACACGTGATCGATTCCATGTTCAATCAGCATGCCAAGTGGCTCTCCATTTGCGACAACCTCTCGTGGCGCCAGGATATCGCGTCGTTGAACCTGCTGATTACGTCGACGGTATGGCGGCAGGATCACAACGGCTTCACGCACCAGGACCCGGGCTTCCTGGACGTGGTGGTGAACAAGAGCGCCGCCGTGACCCGCATCTATCTCCCGCCCGACGTGAATTGCCTGCTCTCAGTGGCGGACCACTGCCTGCGCAGCGTGAATTACGTCAACGTGATTGTCTCCGACAAGCAAAGCCACCTGCAATATATGGATATGGACTCGGCCATCCGGCACTGCACCAAGGGCATCGGCATCTGGGAGTGGGCTTCGACCGACCAGGGTGTGGAACCGGATCTGGTGATGGCCTGCGCCGGCGACATCCCCACACAGGAGGCGCTGGCCGCCACGGTTTTGCTGCGCCAGGAGTTCCCCGACATCAAAATCCGCTTCGTCAACGTGGTGGATCTTTTCAAGCTGCAGCCCAGCACGGAACATCCGCACGGCCTCACCGATCGCGACTTCGATTCGCTTTTCACGGTGGACAAGCCGGTGATTTTCAATTTCCACGGCTACCCGTGGCTGATCCATCGCCTGGCCTACCGGCGCACGAATCACTCAGAATTTCATGTGCGCGGATACAAAGAGAAGGGCAACATCAACACGCCCATGGAGCTGGCGATCAAGAACGAAATCGACCGCTTCAGCCTGGCGATCGACTCGATTGACCGTACGCCGAAATTGCAGAGAATCGGGGCGCACGCCAAGGAGCGGTTCCGCAATCTGCAGATCGACTGCCTGAATTACGCGCACCAGAACGGCATCGACGCGCCGGAGATTACCGGCTGGAAGTGGCCTCTGTAGGGCGGCTGTTAGCTACCTTCGGGCGCAAAATTACCGTCGATTGCCAAAGACCGCTTGCTGACGCGCGCGGCTCTGTAACACCTCGCTGATTCCACGAGACTTCTTACTGAGCCGCGACCGTAAGGGAGCGGTTATCGACGACCGGAAACTGAATTTCGCGCCAGAAAGTAGCTGTTATCGAGTCTCGCAAAATATGGTGGCAGATGCCGCCGGCATGTGGGGCAGGTTGCCAACCGGCAGCGGGTTGGTAAACCCGCTCCTGAGAACCGTGAATAGGCCTCGGCGGGCCGATTACCGGGGCACCCTCTGGGTCGCCGCAGGACGCCATCCTGCCCCACGAAGCGCGCCCGGCGTAACTCTGGAAGTCGGCCTTCCGATGTGTTTATACGCGACGAAGCGACGCAGGCGCCGGAGATGCTAAAAGCCAAGAGCTAACAGCCGCCGCCTTACGCCGGGTGCGGCTGCCCCAGCACGCAGCGCACGGTATCGCGCGCGATCAGCAGCTCTTCATCGGTGGG
>CAZARO010001221.1:0-2284 GCA_964487165.1 uncultured Solibacteraceae bacterium
GTGAAGCACGCCAAAATCTTTTCGTCGATCGTGCCCGATTGGCGGCTGGTGAAACTGCTCGCCACGCTGCCCTCGCGGAACACCGACGGCCTGATTGGCGGCATCGTCAAGCTGCTCGCAGACGAGGGCATCCACCTGTCCGATTCCACCGCGCTGCTCAAACCCATGCTGGCTACCGAAGGCGCCATGACGAAGCGCAAACCGGCAAAAGATGAGTCGAACGATATCCAGTACGGCGGCCGCGTGGCCAACGCACTGGCTGGTTTCGACGTGGGCCAGAGCGTGGCCATCTGCGAGCGCGCCTGCGTGGCGCTGGAGGCCATGGAAGGCACCGACGCCATGCTGCGCCGCGCCGCCGGCCTGGTGAACGGACGCCGCCTCTCGCTGGTGAAAGTGGCGCGACGCCGCGAGCATTTGCTGTTCGACGTGCCGGTGGTGGGGCTCGACACCATACCGGTGATGCGCGAGACCGGGACCACGGTGCTGGCGGTGGAGGCCGGCCGCACCCTCATGCTCGACCGCGAAGAAATGCTGCGCGAGGCCAACCAGGCCGACATTTGCATAGTGGGGTTTTAGCTTGCCGAAACATCGATTGGCTGTAGTGGGCGCCGGACAATTCGGGAAAAATCACTGCCGCGTGGTCCACGAATCGGCGCGCGCCGAACTTTCGGCCGTGGTGGATAGCGACGCCGCCCGCGCCGCCGAATCCGCGGCCCTCTACCAGGCGGAGGCGCTCACCGATTTCCGCCAACTGGCCGGCAAAGTGGACGCCGCCATCGTCGCCGTGCCCACCACTTCGCACGAAGCTGTGGCCGGCGCGCTGCTCGATGCCGGCATCGACGTATTGGTGGAGAAACCCATCGCTCCGGATATGGAATCGGCCGGGCGATTGGTGGAAGTTGCCGAGCGGCGCGGCCGAATCCTGCAGGTGGGCCACCTGGAGCGCTTCAACCCGGCGGTCGTAGAACTGGAGCGGCGCGCTACGTTGCCCCTGTTCTTCGAGATTCACCGGCTGAACCTCTTTAGCCCCCGCAGCCTGGACGTGGACGTGGTGCTCGACCTGATGATTCACGACGTGGACATCGTGCGGGCGCTGACAGGGTCCGAACCGCAGGAAATCCTCGCCGCGGGCATCCGCGTGCTGTCGCAAAAAGTGGACATCGCCAACGTGCGCCTACAGTTTCCTAACGGCTGCGTGGCCAATCTCACGGCCAGCCGGGTCTCCACCGAGCGGGTGCGCAAGCTGCGCCTGTTCCAGCCGCGGCAATATCTGTCACTGGACTACGGCCGGCAGGACCTGCTGATCTTCTCCGTGGGCGAAAACCACCAAATCGGGTTCGAAAAGGCCGCGGTGGCCGCCGGAGAGCCTCTGAAATTGCAGCTCGATGCCTTCCTGGATTGCGTAGAAACCCGAAGATTTCCGAAATGCTCCGGCGCGGCCGCGCGTCTAACTCTGGGAACCGCTTTGGCTATTCTTGATAAAATAAGGGAGCACTCGGAAATAGTCTCGCGGTCTGTGGAAGACAGATGGAAACTGCAGTAACACCTCCTCCCGAGGCCGACCTGAATTTACTGATGGATTGGACCGAGCCGGGCAGCCGTGCCCGCATCGGACAGTCCGCCGTTCTGTCGCTGCTCACCCACGTCGCGGCCATCGTGTTTGTGCTGGTCATGCCCGAGACCTTCATGCAGCCGGCGCGCCCCAAGGTTCTGGAACCGCTGATCACACCGCTAGTCCTTCCTCCGCTCAACTTGACCCAGAGGGATCCGAACCCCCACAAAATCATCCGCGATCTGCGTTCCGAAGACCTCACTCCGCGCATCAAGGCTCCGCCCGGCCCGACTCCGCAGGCGGCAGCTCCGCGCAAGGCCGCACCGTCGCCTCCGCCGCCCCCGAAGGCTGCCCCGCAAACACCTCTGCCGGAGCCGCCCAAGCTGGAGATCCAGGCTAGCGAACCCCCGAAGCTGATCCTGCCGGTGCAGCAGCCGCAGGTTCCGCAGCCGAAACCGCCGTCGCCATTTGAAGACGTGAAGCCGGCGACATCGGGCGCGAGGACCGCGGGGTTGCCGGGCTCGATTGGAGCAGGCGGATTCCAAGGGGCACTGGCCGGCCGCGGCGGCGGCGTCAATTCCATCGGCTCGGCTCCGTCGGCCTCTTCCGGCGAGCCTCTGCCGCAGTTGCTGAGCGATCCCAAGGGCGTGGATTTCGCCCCCTACCTGGCGCAAGTGCTCGCCTCGGTGAAGCGGTATTGGCTGCTGATCCTGCCGAAAAACGGACATCGCG
>CAZARO010001222.1:0-2281 GCA_964487165.1 uncultured Solibacteraceae bacterium
CACAATAGAAGCCGTTTCGGACCTTTTGCGAATTTTGCGCCGGAAAGTAGCTAAGCTAGCTAAGCTAGCGCTGAAGGGAGGCCGACCAGGGGGGCGGCCGCGGACCAGGGCGTCCGCCCCACTAATTATGCAGGTACGCGGATATCGGGAATGCAAGTGACGTTGGGATGCCATCCTGCCTACTTTCTCCGTGAACTACCCCGCCAGCAGTTCCGCGATTACCTGCAACAACTCGCGTACGCTTCCCTTCACGACGATACGCGAGACCAGTTGCTGCTCGGGCGTGCCGTACAGGTCGTCGGGCCAGCCGGAGAGCACGATCACCGGCTTCCGGCAGCCACTCTGGCGGATTCCGCGGATGAGGCCGAGGCCGTCGTCCGCTCGCGGAAAGCGCAGATCCACGATGATCAGATCGGGCCGGCACCGCTCCAGTTCGCTCAGCGTCTCGGCCGGCGAGGCCGCCGTATCCACTTCGTAGCCGAGGGCCTCGAGCAGCTTCCGCTGCATGCCGATCTGGTCGATATCGTCGTCGGCTACCAGGATGTGAGCCATCTACCTCAATAAATCCTCAAGCTGGATCCTGGTGTCGGTCTTGGCGTCGCGGTACTTCACGATCACCGGAGTGTAGACCGAAATGCCCCAATCCTTGCCGGGGCCGCTGGTGATAGCGCGCGCTCCGGCGACGATCACGGCTTCCTCCGGGATGACCAGCGGCTCGTCACCCTCGGCGCGGTGGACGGTATGGCGCACCAGGTCGTAGACCGGCGTGGAGCGATTGAGAATGGTGCCGGTACCCAGCACCGCGCGGCGCTTCACCACCGTGCCTTCGTAAATTCCGCAGTTGCCGCCCACCAGCACCTCGTCTTCCACCACCACCGGCATGGCGCCCACCGGCTCCAGCACACCGCCGATCTGGCTCGCGGCCGATATGTGGCAGTTCTTGCCGACCTGCGCGCAGCTTCCCACCAGGGCGTGCGAATCCACCATGGTGCCGTCGTCGACATACGCGCCGGCGTTGATGTACATGGGCGGCATGCAGGTCACGCCCTTGCCGATGAAGCAGCCGTCGCGAATGCTCGATCCGCCGGGCACGATGCGCACTCCGCTCTGCGCGGTGAAATGTTTCACCGGGAAGGTGGACTTATCGAAGAACGGCTGGCGGCTGGAATCCACCGACATATCGATGACGCCGCCCATGCGGAATCCCAGCAGGATCCCTTTTTTCACCCAGGTGTTTACGCGCCAGCCGGTGCGCGTGGAGGTGTCAGGCTCCGCGGCGCGCACGCGGCCTTCGTTGAGCGCCGTTTTGAAATCGGCGAAGAGGCTGAAGTGCTCGTCCTGGTAGCTGGGCGGCTTCTGGTCGAAGAGGCTCTCGATTTCAGCCTGCAACCGACACGCTCCCCGCCAGCCCGACGGATTCCAACACTTTTTCGATCTTCGCCAGGCTGGCCGCGGCGGGCGCGCACATAGGCAGACGGTACACCGGATCGAGCAGCCCCATCAATCCCATGGCCGCCTTCACCGGGATGGGGTTCGACTCTACGAAGTTGACGTTCATGAGTGTCAGATAGCGCGCTTGAATAGCGCGCGCGCCGGCGAAATCGCCGCGCAGGCAGCATTTTGCCAGTTGCGCCATCGGGCCGGGGATTTCGTTCGAGACCACGGAGATGACGCCGCGGCCGCCCAGCGCCATCAGCGGAATGGTGACGGCATCGTCGCCCGAGAGCACGGTGAAATGCGGCGGCACCTCGTGGATGACGTTGGCCATCTGTGCGATATTGCCGGAGGCCTCTTTCACGCCGACGATATTCTCGAGCTTCGCCAGGCGCGCCAGCGTCGCGGGCTCGACATTCACCCCGGTGCGCCCTTGCACGCTGTACACCACGATGGGCAGGCGCGTAGCGGCGGCGATGGTCTTGTAATGCTGGTATAGGCCCTCCTGTGAGGGCTTGTTGTAATAAGGCGTAACGGAGAGGATACCATCGGCGCCCCGCTCTTCGATCTCCTTCGCCAGTTCGATGACTTCGTGAGTGTTGTATCCGCCCGCTCCAGCGAGAACGGGGACTTTGCCGCCGGCTTCTTCGACGGCGATTTCCACCACGCGCAGGTGCTCAAAGCGCGTGAGCGTGGGGCTTTCGCCCGTGGTGCCGCAGGGGACCAGAAAATCGATTCCCGCCTCGATCTGCCGGCGCACCAGCTTGCGCAGCGTCTCTTCATCCAAAGATAGGTCGCGCCGGAACGGAGTTACCAGCGCGGTGCCGCAACCTGTAAACATGTACCA
>CAZARO010001223.1:0-2278 GCA_964487165.1 uncultured Solibacteraceae bacterium
CTTTTTATGTTCCCAATGCTCGTGCATGATCTCACTCAACTCTCCGACATGGCCCGTCTCCAGCGCCGCTTTACTCCGCTGGCCGAGTTCCTTTACATAATGGAGGTTTTGAAGCATTTCGAGGTTGGCCTCTTCGGTTCTGACCTTTTGGTCCTTCAAGATGCTTCCCGCGCTCCTGGAATACCCGGTAAAGAACAACAACACTTCGTCTTCCAACCGATGAAGCACCTCCACCGGAAGGTTCAAGGGTTCCACGGCGACTTTTCCGGAGGGGCAAAATGTGAAACAGGTGACCCCGCCGTAAGCGGCGATATACTGATCCTGTTTGCCAATCGGCTCCGACAGGCACTCGATCTCGATATGGCAGGCGAGTTCGGCGAGTTCGTTCGGCGCCACCGTGTGACGATTGAATGCGAACAGCGCCTTCAGCAGGGCGGTTGTGAAGCTACCCGATGAGCCCAGCCCGGTTCCAGCCGGTATATCCGCGAGCGCCGTAATTTCAATCTGCGCAGGCGTCTCCACCAGGCGTAGGGCCTCCCTGACGATGGGGTGTTGAATGCTCTCGATATCTTGTACATGCTCCAGCTTCGAATACTTGAGGATAAAACCAGGCGTGAAAGGACGGTTTACCGTGACATACACATATTGGTCGATGGCCGCGGAAATTACGAATCCGCCGTACCGGTTGTAATAGGACGGGAGGTCGGTGCCACCTCCGCCCAGGGTAATCCTGAGAGGGCTTCGGGCGATGATCATGGCAAGGGCTCCGCCCTTGAAATCCTTTCAGGATTTGGAAGACAGAAGCGGCCCCTCCGGGTCCGAAGAAGTCTGACAGCCCTGGCGGGCTGCCGGAAGTCAGAATGGCGGTGGCCAGCGGCGGTTTGAAGTCTTCGAGCTGACCTCGGGGCAAATGTTGAACTATTCATGTTTAAGACCTTCGAGGATTCTGGAAGACAGAAGCGGCCCCTTGGGGCCCGAAGAAGTTTGAGGGTAGCGCCACAACGTTCGTCCCTCGTGCGGATCCTATTAAGAGCCGGAACCCTTCAGGACCACTCCGGCAGTCCGCACCAGTATCTTGAAGTCAAGCCAGAGGGACCAGTTATCGATGTACTGCAGGTCCAGGCGGACCCAATCGTCGAAGCTGGAAATGCGATTGCGGCCACTTACCTGCCACAGGCAGGTAAGGCCCGGTTTCACGGTGAGCTTGCGTTTGTGCCAAACCTGATAGCCCTCCAACTCGGACGGAAGAGCAGCGCGGGGCCCCACGAGGCTCAAATCGCCGCGCAGCACGTTGAAAAGCTGAGGCAACTCATTGATGCTGGAGGCTCGCAGAAACTTCCCCAGACGCGTAATCCGGGGGTCGTTGCGGATCTTGAATACCGGCCCGTCCATTTCATTGAACGCCATTAACGACGCTTTGAGCATCTCCGCGTCGCGGACCATAGTGGTGAACTTATAAGCGATGAAATCCGCTCCCTGGAGGCCTATCTGCTTGTAGCGATAGAGGACCGGAAGGCCGGGAGTTGTCAGCTTGATCGCGGCCGCGACCGTCAGGAACAGTGGCGATAATACCAGCAGAGCGACGGCGGAGACTGCCACATCCAAAAGCCTCTTAAATACCGCCAGATCCGAGTTCAGTTCAGAGGGTTCGAATATTACCGCCGCGTAGGGGAGTTGACCGGCTAACTGCCGCGGCCGCAAATCGGCCAGGCCGTCCTCGAACTCGAGCAGGGCGCCGGAGACTATCTGCGCCGGGAGCCGAAAGTAGTCGCAGGTCCGCATCACGTCCGGAAGCCATGCGGCGCTGCCGCCGGAATCGATGATGAGGGCCAGGTTGACAGGTGTGTGGATCAGGCTCGCCGCGAAGTCCCGCGTATCGCCAAGGCGGGCAAATAGGGGCGAGGTGTGCGGCTGAAGATCGGAGGATTCAACCTCATAGTAGCCGATCAACTTATAGTCATACTTGGAAGTTTGCCGGAAGAGCTTCGACAATAGTAAATGAGCGTCACGGTACCGTCCGATAACTACGACTGTCTGGCAATATAGCCCATGCCTCTGCCGCCACGACAGCACTTGACGGATGGCCACCCGGGAAGCCAGCAAACCTAGAATCGACAACGCTCAGAAGGAAAAGGCCAGCGCGCGGCTCCACTCGGCGAAGTGCAGTGCAAAAGCGAGCAGCGCTACGGCGCAGAGCCCTGCCGTGGGCCCCGCAGAGCAACGCCACACCATTCGGGTGCGCGACTGGCTGGAAACGGCAGCGTAGCCGCGCCCCATC
>CAZARO010001224.1:0-2277 GCA_964487165.1 uncultured Solibacteraceae bacterium
GAACTGCTCCACCTCGCCGGTTACGCGGTCCCACCGGCTGACGCCGTTGCCCATTCCGCCGCCATAGACATAACGCGAGTTCAGCGGATCGGGCGCGACGTACGCATATTCGTCAGCGCCTACGGGATGCCATTCGCGGAAGGTGATCTCGCCATCGTTACCGCGGCTGGCCACCCCGGCCGATCCACTCTCCTGCTGTCCGCCATAGACCCAATAGGGCACCTGATTATCGGTGCTCACGTGGTAGAACTGCGCGGTGGGCTGGTTGTACCAGGAGCTCCACGTGCGCCCGTGATTCACGCTGATGGTGGCGCCCTGGTCGAGCGCCAACAGGATGATGTCGGGATTCTTGGGGTTGATCCAGACGGTGTGATAGTCATCGCCGCCGGGCGCGCCCTTGATGGCGGTGAAACTTACGCCGGCATTGTCGGAGCGGTAAGTGGAAGTATTGGCGACATAGATGACATCTTTATTCTTGGGGTCGACGCGCACGCAGGCGAAGTCGGACCCGCGGCCGTAGATGCGATTCTCGGTATTGACGCGGGTCCAGGTGGTGCCGGCATCGTCAGAGCGAAAGAGGCCGCCCGCACCAGCCGATGCCCCTCCACGCGCGCGCCCACCGCCCCCGCCGCCGGCGTCCACCAGCGCGTACATGCGGGTGCGATCGCTGGGCGCGATGCCGATCCCGATGCGTCCGAGCCCCTGCTGGAAAGTGGGCAGTCCGCCGGTGAGCTGGGTCCAGTTATCGCCGCCGTCGGTGGATTTGTAGAGTCCGCTATTGGGACCGCTGAAGGCGCCGTTTTCCCACGGACCTTGCTGCGCCTGCCAGAGGACTGCGTAGACGGTGCGCGAATCGGTGGGGTCGAAGGCCAGATCCACCGCGCCCGTGCGGTCATCCTTATAGAGGACCTTCTGAAAGCTCTGCCCGCCATCGGTGGAACGGAAGACGCCGCGCTCGGAGTTGGGGCCGTAGGGATGGCCGAGGACGGCGACGAAGAGGCGGTCGGAATTGTTCGGATCCACCAGGACGGCGGGAATCTGCTGGCCATCGCGCAGTCCGAGATGGCGCCAGGTCTTGCCACCATCGGTCGATTTGTACATGCCGTCGCCCACGGAAAGATCGGGGCGCTGCAATCCTTCGCCGCTGCCGACGTACAGGACGTTGGGATTCGACGGCGCGACGGCGATGGCGCCGATGGAGCCGGTCGGTTGGCCGTCGAAGATGGGGTTCCAGGTGCGGCCGGCGTCGTCGGTCTTCCACACGCCGCCGTTGTTGACGCCGATGAAAAAGACGTTGGGCTGGTCGGCGATTCCCGCGGCGCCTACGGTGCGCCCGCCGCGATGCGGTCCGATGCTGCGCCACTCAAGCGCGGAGTAGAATTTGGGGTCGAAATTCTGCGCCGAAAGGATGGAAAGGAGGCTGGCGATTCCGAAGAGCAAACGTCGCATAGATGTTAAAGGATATCACCAGCGGTGGGTGCAACTGTCTTAAGTGGGGCAGCCAATCCTGGCTGCAGGCCGGCTTTCCAGCCGGCCGTTTCGCGGGCTGAAGCCCACGCCACCAAGCTGTGTCGATCCGCCGAGTGGGGTGGGCTTCAGCGCGCCAGTTAATTAGGGAGCGAATGGCCAAACTCCAGAAGGCGGCCCTTCCAGCCGGCCCGGCGGCCTGAAAGGCCGGCCTGCAGGCACGATTGCCTGCCCCACTAGCTACTCCTGCCTTAGCGCTTTCATGGGGTCTACGCGGCTGGCGCGGCGGGCCGGCAGAAAGCTCGCGCACAGAGCGGCGATCACCAGCACGCCAATCATGGCGGCGACTGTCGAGGGCTCCGCGGCCCGCACTCCTTCCACCAGGCGGACCAGGTATCGCGTAGCGAACCAAGCTCCGGCGGCGCCCACCACGATGCCGGCGAGAATCATCGTCATGCTCTGGCGCAGCACCATCATCATCACTTGCGCCGCCGTGGCGCCGAGCGCCATGCGCACGCCGATCTCGGGCACGCGCTGGCTGGTCAAATACGCCAGCACGCCGTAGATTCCGATGCAGGCCAGCAGCAGCGCCAGCGCCGCGAAGATCCCGAAGAGCAGCAGCAGGAAGCGCTGCCGCGCCAGGGAGGCGGTGGCGAGCCCTTCGAAGGTCTGGATTTCGTAGAGCACCTGATCGCCCGTCGCCCCGCGTATTTCGTTGCGCAGCGGCTCGACCACGCTCATGGGGTCCACCGAAGTCCGCACGGCAATCGACATCAAGTCCGACCAGCGATGCACCAATTCGTCGGGAAC
>CAZARO010001225.1:0-2275 GCA_964487165.1 uncultured Solibacteraceae bacterium
GGAACACGAGCAGCAGGCCTATTCCATGTTGCGGACCTCGGTGGTCCCCACCATGCTCAAAGCCGGCGTGGGCGCCAACGTCATCCCCTCCGAGGCGGAGGCGACGCTCGACATCCGCGCGCTTCCCGATGAGAATATCGCCGGCTTCTATGCCGAAATGGCGAAGGTCATCAACGATCCCGAGGTGGCCATCGTGCCGCTGCCGGCCACTCGTCCGTTCTCGCCGGCCACGCGCCTGGACACCGAAATGTACCGCGTGCTGGAGCGCGTGAGCAAGCAGATGTATCCCGGAGTCACCGTGCTTCCCAGCATGTCGACGGGCGCCAGCGACAAGGCGCAGTTGCGCGCCAAGGGCCAGCAATCCTACGGCATCGGGACGGCGGGAACGCGCGACGACGGCCTCAACTACGGCGCGCACAGCGACGTGGAGCGGCTGGCCGAGCCCTCCATCTACCGGTTCGTCGAGTTCGTCTGGGATGCCGTCACGGGAATCGCCTCCAGCAGCCATTGATGTTCCGCTAGCGGTAGCTACTTCCTGGCCCGAAATTCAGTTTCCGGTCGTCGATAACCGCTCCCTTACGGTCGCATCTCAGTAAGAAGTCTGGTGGAATCAGCGAGGTGTTACAGAGCCGCGCGCGTCAGCAAGCGGTCTTTGGCAATCGATGGTTATTTTGCGCCAGAAAGTAGTTAGATGAAGAATTGCCGGCAAGGCGAGCCCTTGGCCTTGTGACCATGGTTCCGCCCTTTGGGCTCTACCGCGGGCAGCACAGGTTTGGCCACGGATGGACACGGATAAACACGGATAAAAAGAAAGCAAGAACGAACGAGAATTCCTCTGCGGTGGGTTTTTATCCGTGTTGATCCGTATTCATCTGTGGCCAATTTCGCTTCGTTCCGAAAATTGGACCGCTCGACTCGACAAACGATACCCTCGGGGTGCCGGCATCCTGCCCCCTCAAACCGGCGGAAGTCGGGCTAGAATTTGACGCACGCCAGCCGATGAGTATGGCTGAGGAAATTCGGTGACCGACACTCAGCATTCCCCGGCTCGCGTACAGGCGGCAGGCATCCTGAAGGCATGGGGCTCGAACAATCTGGAACTGTTGCATCGGAATCTTGCCCTGGCGGTCCAGGAGGCGCAACTCCCGGTGGCCGACACGGGCGAAGGCGAACGGCTGGAGATTCTGGGCGCCATCGCCGACACCATGCGAGTCCTGCTGGCATGCGACCAGTTGCAGAGCGCGGCCCGGTACCTGCCGTTGTTGCAACACCTGGCCGCCCCGCCGTGCGGAGTCGCTCCGCCGTCCGGAGCCGCGGCGCCGTGCGGAGTGTCCGAATACGCGTTCCGCTGCTGAGCACAGCGGCATTTTGCCTCATTCGGTGTAAAAGTACCTGAACCTTACCGTACTGTCGCCGGAAGCCGATCTGGAGGACAATGGCCTCGTGCTGCAAACTGCCACCACGGGCACTGCCCCCACGCCGCTGCCGAAACCCCTGCGCGAGCTTCCGCCGCTCATCCTCCATCCCATTGCGGGCTACGGCGAGGCTCTCCAGGACGGCTCCCCTTCCGATACGGCGAGCCGGCGCATCGCCGTCCGCCGCCTGGAAGTGAAGATGCTCTGCTGCCTCGGCAAGGACCTCAATCGCTGGCTGGAGCAATGCCTGGAATTTGCCGCCGCCGATCCGGATCTCAGCACACTGCGCGAGGGACACTTGATTGACCTGCTGGTGAAAGATCCTCCCGAAAGCGCCGCCCGCAAAATGCAATCCTGGGGAGTCAGCGACTTCCGCTCGATATTCGCCCGCGCCTTGGGATTGGCCGCCGTCTTCGCCCTTCCGCCGGCCCGGGAGTTCATCACCGAGACCTTCGTGCGGGATTTCGTCCTGTATGCCGATGCGCTCTATCGCGCTCGCCGGCAAGCTCTGCCGGCAGCGGGCGGCGAAGCACCCGGCCTGCGCTTCGAAGTCTATGCTTCGGGTGAGTACGCGCGTCTGCTGGAACAGGCCTGGGGCCTGTAATTCGCCTGCGGGCAAGTCACTCGATATCGGGAAAGCCCGAGCGCGACGTCAGCATTTGCGCCGCCGCCCGCAGGGCTCCGGGATTTTCCACTCCACCCGGGCGTGCTGCGCGCTACTGCCGGAATCACCCCGCGCTGGTTGCCGGAATGGCGGACATGGGCTTCGAGCCGTACCTGGCCCGGAAGACCAGAGCTACATCATTACCACTTAGCGCCATCCCATTCGATCCGGGTTTCCATTTCGAGAAATTTTACAC
>CAZARO010001226.1:0-2275 GCA_964487165.1 uncultured Solibacteraceae bacterium
CGCGCTGGATCTGGTAGTGATCGATCTCCGTCGGGGACTGGAGGTACTCCAGACTTACTACGGTATCGAGCGTGGTGGGCTCCCTCAGGCCAGGCGCCCGCAACGGGATCGACTTCAGATCGACTAAGTTGTGGATGGCCGCCCGTCCGTGCTCGGCATACTGGACGCTCAGGAAGTAATCGTTGCCGCTGTCATAATCGACCCAATAGTTGGGGGCGATCATGGTATTGGAATTCAAAGCCGTGATGACGTTATCGACGACGTCCTTTTGGGTAAGCCCCAGTTCCCCAGCGTGCACGCGGTCGATATTCAAACGAATGGCCGGATAATTCATATCCTGCGGAATGTAGATCTGGCCGACTCCGGGCAGTTGATGGAAGCGGCGGGCAAGGTCCTGCGCCGTACCGTAAGTAAGGTCCAGGTCGCGCGTGTTGACCTGCACGTCGATGGGTGCGGGCATGCCCGAATTGAGGATGGCGTCCACCATCGAACCGCTCTGGAAAAACGCCCGGACGTCGGGAAATTGCGCGGCCAATTGATTCTTGACCTTTTCCATATAGTCCAGGCTGCTCACCTTGTGGCCCTCGTTCAGGGCCACCTGCACGGTGGCCGTGTACATTCCGGCGTTGGAAGTATAGAGCGAAGAGAAGTCGTTCACCACTCCGATATTCGAAACGATCATCTTCAGTTCCGCGGGAGGAACATTGTGCCGGATCAGATCCTCGATTTTGGCTGCGTACTGGTCCGTCACTTCAATGCGGCTCCCGGTGGGCACTTTCACGTTGAGCGTGAATTGTCCGGCGTCGGTTTGCGGGAAGAAGGCCCGGCCCAAAAACGGGTAGATCCCCAGACTCGCAACGAATACGCCCATCAATGCTGCCACCGTCAACCCGGGCCGCTTCAGGGCGCGGCGCACCGAGCGCTCGTAGAAATCCAGGACGACATTGAACAGGCGGTTGAACCAGGCGTTGAAACCGCGTTCGGTGCGCGTCTGTTCGGTGGCGCCCTCCGCGTGAGCATGCGGAACGGCCTTGAGAAACTTAGAACAGAAAAGCGGGATGACCGTCATGGCTACCACGAATGAGGCCAGCAAGGACAGGCAACAAGCCAGAGCCAGCGACGAGAACAGGAATTTACTGACTCCAATCAGCAGCGTTACGGGAAAGAAGTCGACCACGTCCACCAGTGTGGCCGCCAGCACCGCGAGATTGACTTCCGCGCCTCCCTGTTCGGCAGCCACGGCGGGGGCTTCTCCCAGTTCCAGGTGGCGATAGATATTCTCCAGCGAAATCACCGAATTATCGATCACGCGAGAAAAGGCCAGGGCCAGGCCGCCCAAAATCATGGTGTTAATCGTGCTGCCCAACATATAAAGCACCACCACCGTAGCCAGGGCGGAGATCGGAATGGATAACAGCACTGCTAGAGTGGCGCGCGGGCTTCCCAGGAAGATCAGGATCATGATCCCGGTCAGGGCCAGTCCTATCAAGCCCTCATGGAGCACCGTACTCAGGGCTTGCTTTACGAAAACCGACTGGTCGAATGCAATGGCGGTCTTCAACTGCCTGGGCAGGTCGAAAAGTTTGCCGGTAAGAGTCCGGACATCGTTGACCACCTGGATGGTGTTGGTGTCGCCGCCCTGCTTCATGATGGGGATGTAAGCGGATTTCTGGCCATCGATACGCACGATGTTGTACTGCAATTGACTGGCGTCCTGGGCGTCGCCCACATCCCCGACCGTGACCCACTTGGTGCCCACGGTTTTCAAGGGCAAGTCGTTTAGATCCTTGACGTTCTTGACTAAGCTATTGGAATAGATATAGTAATCGCTGGGTCCAATCTTGACGTCGCCGGCCGGCAGAATCAGGTTGCTGTCATTGACCGCGTTCACCACATCCATTACGCTTAACTGCCGCGAGAACAGCTTGTAGGGATCCACGTAGATCATCGCCTGGCGGTACTTACCGCCGAACACACCCGGGATCTCGGCGCCGTTCACTCTGGCGATCTGGTTGCGGATCTGGAATTGGGCCAGGTCGTGTAGTTGCGTCTCGGTAAGGCCTTCCCCTTTTACGGTAACCAGGCACACCGGCAGGCTGGAGGCATCGAATTTCAGTACCACGGGCGGCAGGGTGCCGGGCGGCAAGCGTTTTAGATCGGCCAATGCCAGGTTGGAGAGCGCGGTCACATCCGCGTCGGCGCTGGTGCCCGGCTGGAAGTAGGCTTTGATCATGCTGACGCCCAGCAGGGAACGCGACTCCATGTGGTCCATGCC
>CAZARO010001227.1:0-2272 GCA_964487165.1 uncultured Solibacteraceae bacterium
CGCATGAAGAACTGGCGCAGGCGGAAGCCGGCCGGTTCGATGGAGCCGACGCCGACCAGGAAAGCGCAGGTGCCGGTGCCGCCGGCGAGGCCGGTGGTTTCGGTATCGAGGAATGCCCAACGCCCGGGCGGGCTGTCCGGGATGGCGCCGCCTGAAAGCGAATCGAGCAGGTCGGCGGGCAGGTCGGCGAGATCCGAAATGTCGATGCTGCCGTGGCGGCGGTGGCGCTCCCAGAGCTTCTCGGTTTCGAAGTGCTCGCCGTGGGGGGTGGAGACCACCGCGCCGCTGATGAGGTCCTGAATGTACGCGCCGGAGGTTGTGCGCTCGCGTTCGCGGACCGGCGCTGTCGCCGGGCTCGCATCGGCATATTTGCGATCCACGCGGGCGACGCGGCGCCGCAGGGCAGCGAGTTGTTCCTGGATATCCTCCATTCGCCTTTTCTTTGCCTAATATAGCGCAAACACGCCGTAAACTGAAGTAGTGGGCGAACGCGACGGACCGGAGTGAATTCGAAATGCGCTGAAGGACACGCTCATTCGGCGTGCCCAGGAACGAATGGAACAAGCCTACCGGCTCCAGCCAGACTCCCCTGGAGACATCGGCGGGTGGGATCTTCCCGAGGCATGAGAAGAATCAGGTAGTTTGAAATCCAGCCGGTGAACAAGCCTCTGGATGCTATCCAGCGGCGCTTAGGTCCGGATTACGCAAGAGTGGCGAGTTCGCGAGCAATCACGTCGCTTAGCGGCGGTAGGGCCAGTTGAACAGTGTCCCACACCAACTTCGCGGCACATCCTCATATTCATGGCGGTACACATTGCCCGCCCGGCCATGTCCTTCCACGCGATGGAGGGGTGCCGCGCTTTCAGATCAGCCGGCAGACGCCGGGACGCCTCTGAGATGATTTCCAGACAACGCGTTACGGCATGCAAGGTACGGGTGTCGTCGCGAAATGCCTCATAGCTTATGCCTGCAACAAACCGGGTTGCGAGCTTGATATGGTGGTCCACAACGCGCGCGCCGCGGAGTCAGAAGGAATAGACGGCGTCAGCGGTGGCGGCGGGTTTCACATAGGGTTTGAGAGCGTCGCGATTCACCACGTCGACCGTGCCGCCGAGCAGGGCGCCGATCTAGTCCTTCAAACCGGCATCGTCGAAGACGGTGACCCGGGCAGCGGGATCGAATTCGATCATGATGTCGGTGTCGCTGTCGGCCCGCCGATCGCCTCGCGCCCGTGACCCGAACAAAGCGGCATGGGCCACGCCGCGCTGGCGCAACGACACTTCGTTCTCCCGGAGAAGGCTAAGATCTCCTCCCGATTCATTGAGCTGTTACCCGCTCCAAATATACGCGAAAAATAGGGACGATTGTCAGCTGCAATTCTACTTGCCCGTCCAACACGGCGCCCGCTTTCCCAGAAATGCCCCGATGCCTTCCTGCGCGTCCGCCGCCAGGGCATTCAGTGACATCACTTCCTTGGCGTACGCGTACGCCTTATCGATATCCATCTCGATCTGCGTATAGAACGCCTGCTTGCCGATGGCCACCACCAGCGAACTGGCCTCCGCCACCTTGGCGGCCAGCTTGCGCGTCGCGGCGGCGAGTTCCGCCGCCGGTACTACCTCATTAATCAGGCCCCATTCCGCCGCCGTGTGGGCGTCCACCGGCTCGCCCGTTAGCAGCATCCGGAGCGCGCGCTTCCGGCCGATGGCGCGCGTCAACGCCACCATCGGGGTAGTGCAGAACAGCCCGATTTTCACTCCTGGAGTCGCGAACCACGCTTCTTCCGCAGCGATCGCCAGATCGCACGCCGCCACCAGCTGGCAGCCGGCCGCGGTGGCCACTCCCTGCACTTCGGCGATCACCGGTTGCGGGATGGCCTGGATCTTCAGCATCAGCTCGCTGCAAACGTCGAAAATGCGGCGGTATTCGACGATGTCGCGGCCGATCATTTCGGACAGGTCGTGTCCCGCGCAGAAGACCTTGCCGGCCGCCGCCAGAACGATGGCGCGCGCATCGCGATCGCCGGCAATGCGGTCTAGCGCAGCGATCAATTCGCGCATCAGGGCGAGCGAAAGCGCGTTGCGGCGCTCCGGCCGGTTGAGCGTGATCACGGCCACCGGGCCTTCCTGTGTTACGACCGCGTTTTCGAGCGTTATCGGCATAGCTGGCTGTCTCCCGTGGGACGATTGTACAGCTTTCCAAAATCCCGTGAAAATCGGCGCTTTTTGTTTGCGATCCAGTTTGCAATCGGCGCGAACACTCTGGTACTATC
>CAZARO010001228.1:0-2270 GCA_964487165.1 uncultured Solibacteraceae bacterium
GTCCGGCGGCCATTTCCATGGCTTCGACACCCGTCCCCGCCTTCCCCACCACTGCGACATCGGCATGCGCGGCCAGCATCTGGCGCAGGCGGACGCGAGTCGGCGCTTCGTCATCCACGATCAAAACGTGTATCACGTATCTGTTCCCCGGCCGGCAGCATCAGCACCACGCGCGTGCCACCCGCCCGGCTTTCCCAGGATAACCGGGCGGCATCGCCGTAGTAACCACGCAGCCGCTCCATCACGTTGCGCAAACCGTGGCCCTCGCCGCCGTTATCGAGCGAAAAACCGGGCGGAAATCCGGGGCCGTTATCGGACACTTCCAGCCGCAATCGCCCCTCCTCCAGCACTGCCCGCAGCGCCACCGTGCCGGGGCCTTCCACCGCCGAGACGCCATGTTTGACGGCGTTCTCGATGAGGGGCTGGATGCTCATGGCCGGAATCGGAAGGTGGGCGGCCGCCGGGTCCACGTCGAATTCCACCTGCAGGCGCTCGCCGAAACGCGCCTGCTCGATGCGCAGGTAGGCGGAGACGAAATCCACCTCCTCGCAAAGGGGCGCCCATTCCTTGTCCGATTTCCGCAAGGTGTAGCGGAAAACCTGCGCCAGTTGCTCGATGGCTTCGTCGGCCTTCTCGGGCTGATAGTGTACCAGGCCGGCGATCACGCTCAATGCGTTGAACAGGAAATGGGGATTGATCTGCGCTCGCAGCGCCTTCAGTTCGGCGCGGCTGGCCAGCCAGCGGAGTTGCTGCTCGCGCTCTTCCTGGCGGCGGCGTTCCACCCGGAAGCGTACGTTTTCCAGTACCACCGCGAGCGCGCCGGAGAGCGAGTGCAGCAGGCGCCGGTCGTCGCTCAAGAACGGGATGCCGTCGGGGCGCGCTGCCAGGTGGATGAAGTCTGCCGACATTCCGTCAGCATCGGACCCGGCCTCGGCCGCGCGGTCCCAGCGGACGGTGGCGGGCGCCTGAAAGATCGCGGCCAGGCTGCTCTCGGCGCGGGCGCGCAACTCGTCTTCCGTGGCCGCGGCCTGAATGTCGCGAATGAACTGGCGTTCGGCCTCCGCGGCGGAGTACGGGCGGCGCAACCACGCGCGATCGATGGCGCGCGCCACGCGATCGTACACCCACGGACCCGCCAGCCAAAAGAGCGGCAGCCCCAGCGCGTAGCCCCACGGATTCCACTCGACGCGCTGGCGAATGGCGAAACCGGCGGCCAGAATCGCGAGCCCCACGGCCAGAAATGCGCCGCGTTTTACCAGCAGGTCGAAGAAAAGCAGGCGCTCGCGGTAGTACAAGCTGACGCAGAAGAAGGCCAGCAATAGATAATCCGGCGCTTCGAAAAGAAGTGCGCCCAGGCCCGCCATGCTGGCGCACGCGCAGGCCAGCATGAGCAGCAGCAGCACGCGGATGGCGGAGCGGTGCGCGCGTTCGCGAGGCGCCGTGGGCGGGCGCGAGAAGATCTGCAGCAACAGTCCGGCCGCGGTCGCCAAAGCCAGCGTCATGGCTGGGGCGAGGTACAAATATTCGCTCCCGATATCCAGCCCGCGCAACAAATTGGAAACCATGCCGGCGAGATAGACGGCCACCAGAACCCAGCGCCAGGCCCGCGACCGGTTCCGCTCCGCTTCGCAGACCAGGTGCAGAATGAGCGGCGGAATCAGGCCGGCGGTGAGGCTGTGAACCAGCATCGCCGGGAAGGCCACGTGCAGCGTCAGCACGCGCAACAGCAGGTTGCCCAGAAACGCCGCCGCGCACGCCAGCGTGAACGCCGGAAAGACGGAGCGCCGGGTGCGCCGCCGATCGCTCCAATAGAAGACCGTGAGGAGCGAAAACGTGAGCGCGCCGAAGACATAGACCACCAGCGATGCCAGATCGAGTAGCGAATAGTCCATCATGGCGAATTCTCGATCGGCTTGCCCGTCACCTTGGCTAGCACCCGCAGAATGACCCCGGAGAAATTGCTGTCGAGCAGCATGGCGGCGCGTTTCCCATCGTCGGTTTCATAGACCAGGCCCAGAAACTCGTAGTCCAGAAGCAGACCGAAAAGCCTAGGGTGCTTGGCCGGGAGTTGCGCCCCGTCCACGGCGGCCACGCGCGGCCATGCGGCTTCGTTGCCGCTGAGACTCAGTACCTGCGAGGGCTTGATGCGCACCGTTTTCCTGGCCGCGAACACCGTGGCCGGCGCGATTTCCACCACGATGGCGTCATCGGTCACAGTCAGCGTGGTGTTCCAGTCGTAGTGGCCGGCCTTCACCGGCACCGTCCCGCCG
>CAZARO010001229.1:0-2268 GCA_964487165.1 uncultured Solibacteraceae bacterium
CGACCACCGAGATCTACACTCTTTCCCTACACGACGCTCTTCCGATCTGCAGCGCGGAATCCAGCTTACTTATATTCTGGCCGTATCGTCCTTCTGGCTGGTCTCCCTCGTCCTGCTGGTTTACCTGGCGCACCGCATCAGCCGGCCCATCCAGCAACTCACCCGCGGACTTACCGAGCTTTCCGCGGGAGATTTGAGTGCCCGCGTGGTGGAACGCCGCGACGATGAGATCGGCCGCGCCATCAAGGCTTTCAATGACATGGCGGAAAAGCTCCAGGAGAGCACCGAGCGGCTGGTCTACCTGCGCCAATTGGCCAGTTGGCAGACCCTCGCCCGCAAGATGGCGCACGAGGTGAAAAACTCCCTCACGCCCATCCGCCTGACGGTGGAAGAGATGATGGCGCGCTACGAAGATTCCGACCGCGGCTTTATGGAGCAGGCCACGCAGATCGTGGTGGATGAGATTGAGACCCTGGAGCGGCGTATTCGCGCCTTCTCGCAATTCGCCACCGAGCCGCCGGTGCGCCCCGGCGATCTGGATGTGAACTCGCTGCTGCAGGAGCGCGTATCTTTCCTCAAGACGGCGCATCCCGAAGTGGCTTACGAGTGCCGGTTGGCCGATGGGGTCCACCACGTGGTGGCCGACCAGGATCTCATCAAGGGCATTCTCACCAACCTGCTGGAGAATGCCGCGGAGGCGGCCGGAGAAGGCGGCAAAATTCTGGGGATTACGGCCGAAGAGAACGGGCGCGTGGCCATAGAGGTTCACGATTCCGGGCCGGGGCTGAGCGAAACGGCGCGCGCCTCGCTGTTTCAGCCCACTATTTCGTTCAAGAAGCGGGGCATGGGGTTGGGGCTTTCCATCGCGCGCAAGAGCGCGTTGTTGTCGGGCGGGGACATCATTCTGGTAAAAGGAGAACTGGGCGGCGCCGGATTCCGCGTACTGCTGCCCGTTGAGACCAATGGCTTCCAAACGCGTGCTGATCGTGGATGACGAAGAGAATATCGGGCGCTCGCTGCGCATGATTTTGGAGCGCGAGGGTTACGCCGTGAACGTATGCAAGTCGGTGGCGGACTTCGGCAAGCATCCCGACGCCGGCCGCGCCGATGCCTACCTGTTCGACATGAAGCTGCCGGACGGCAACGGGATCGACCTGCTGAAGGCCGTTCGCCAGAATGGCCCGGCGTCGCCGGCCATCATGATTTCGGGCCACGGCACCATCGCCGACGCGGTGGAAGCCACGCGCGCCGGGGCTTTCGATTTTCTGGAGAAGCCGTTGAGCCGCGACCGCGTCCTGCTGGCCGTCAAGAATGCCATCGAGCAGGCCAACCTGCGGCAGGAGAACGAGCGTTTGCGCGAACTGGTGGGCGGAGCGCCCAAGATGATCGGCTCCACGCCTGCCTGGACGCGGGCGGTGGAGCAGGCCACCATGGCGGCGCGCTCCGACGCCCGCGTGCTGCTCATCGGCGAATCGGGAACCGGCAAGGAGCTGCTGGCGGCGCACATCCATAATTCCAGCCCCTTCGCGTCGGGGCCGTTCGTGAAGGTGAATTGCGCCGCGATTCCCACCGAGCTGCTCGAGACCGAGCTGTTCGGGCACGAGAAAGGATCGTTCACCGGGGCCACGGCGTCGCGCCGCGGAAAATTCGAGCTGGCCGACGGCGGCACCATTTTCCTGGACGAAGTGGGCGACCTGCACGGGGCATCGCAGGCCAAACTGCTACGCGTGCTGCAGGAGGGCGAGTTCCATCGCGTGGGCGGGGAGCAGATCATCCGCGTGAGCGTGCGTGTGATCTCGGCCACCAATCGCGACCTGGCCGGGATGGTGACGCAGGAAAAATTCCGCGAAGATTTGTACTACCGACTGAGTGTAGTGCCCGTCCGCGTGCCGGCCTTGCGCGAGCGCCCGCACGATGTGCGGCTGCTGGCGGAATACTTCCTGGAGGAGTTCTGCGCGCGCAATAATTTCCGCCGCAAGATGCTCGACGAGACGGTCTTCGCCCTGCTCGAGAGCTACGCCTGGCCGGGCAACGCGCGCGAACTGCGCAACGTGGTCGAGCGCATGGCCATCCTGACGCCGGGCGACCGCCTGACGCGCGACGCCATTCCGGTGGAGATTCGGGTGCAGCGCGAGGCGGGTCCCAAATCGACCATCCAGGAGGCTCGCGAATCGGCCGAGCGGGAGCACATTTTGCGCGCGCTGGAGGAATCCAACTGGAACGTGTCGGGCGCCGCGCGCACGCTGGGGATGGAGCGGACGAATCTGC
>CAZARO010001230.1:0-2268 GCA_964487165.1 uncultured Solibacteraceae bacterium
AAGGAAGGATACGCGGCGTTGGGCATCGAGGACGAGGACGAGGTCGCGACGGTATGACGGGCGTGTCGGAACAGACCGGCCAGTGGCTGGAGGAATTCACCCGGCAGCCCGCGACAGCGCCGTGGATGCAGCACTTGCGCGAAGACGCCTTCCAGCGTTTCGCCGAAAAGGGATTCCCCACCACGCACGATGAGGAATGGCGGTTCACCAACGTGGCGCCCATCGCGCGTGCGAAGTTCGTACACGCTACCTCGGTCCCGCTGGTCACTGACGCGCCTGCCGGGCCGGAAGCAAATCTCGCCGAAACCTGGCTCGGCAAACTGGCTTCGTATCGCGACAATGCCTTCGTGGCGCTGAATACCGCTTTTCTGCAGGAAGCCGTGGTGATTCAGGTGCCTCGCGGCGCGGTTCTCGATAAGCCCATCCAAATCGACTACACCGCGGCCGATGGAGCGGATGCGGCTCCGCGAGCGCTGATCGTAGTGGGCGCCGATGCCCATTGCACTATCGTGGAAAGCTATTCCGGCACTGGCCGGTACCTCACCAACGCCGTTACCGAGATCGTGACCGGGGACCGCTCCGTGGTGGACCATTACAAGGTGCAGCGCGAAGACCGCGCCGCGTTCCACGTGGCCACTCTGGCCGTGCAACTCGGCCGCAGTGCGAATTTCTCCACGCATTCCATTTCGCTCGGCGGCGCGCTGGTTCGCAACGATGTCAACGTGGTGCTCTCGGAAGGCACCGAGGCCACCGTCAACGGCCTCTATATCGTGAACGGCACGCAGCATGTCGACAATCACACGTCCATCGACCACGCCAAGCCGCATGGCACCAGCCACGAACTGTACAAGGGCATTCTCGACGACCGGTCGAGCGCCGTATTCAACGGCCGCATCATCGTCCGCAAGGATGCGCAGAAGACCGATTCCAAGCAGACCAATAAGAACCTGGTGCTGTCGGACGATGCGGTGATCGATACCAAGCCCGAATTGCAGATTCTGGCCGACGACGTGCGCTGCACGCACGGCGCCACCATCGGCCAACTGGATGCCGAATCGCTGTTCTATATGCAATCGCGCGGCATGGGCAAACAACAGGCACGCAGCCTGCTGACCTACGCGTTCGCCCAGGATGTCATCGACCGGATTCAAGTGGCAGCCCTGCGCGAGCAACTGGAAAAGTTCTTATTCGAGAAATTCCATGAGAGCGCAAGATAGATTTGCAGTTCCTCGGTGAACTATGTTGACTAGTGTTGTCGCACCCGCTTTCGACGTGGAGAAGATCCGCGAGGATTTCCCCGTCCTCAAGCAGACCATCCATGGCAAGCCCTTGGTGTACCTGGATAGCGCGGCCACCGCGCAAAAGCCCACCGTCGTTATCGACGCCATCCGCCATTTCCACGAAGTGGATTGCGCCAACATCCATCGCGGCGTTCACGAACTCAGCCAGCGCTCCACCGCGGCGTACGAAGAAACGCGCGTCAAGGCGAAGCATTTTCTCAATTCCAGAACTACCAATGAGCTCATCTTCGTCCGCGGCACCACCGAAGGCATCAACCTGGTGGCCAGTTCCTGGGGCCGCAAGAATGTCCATGCGGGCGACGAAGTAATCATCTCCGCCATGGAGCACCACTCCAACATCGTGCCCTGGCAAATGCTGTGCGAAGAGAAGGGCGCGAAGCTGCGCGTCATCCCCATGAACGACCGTGGCGAGCTGATCCTGGAAGAGTACGAAAAGCTTCTCAATCCGCGCACCCGCATGGTGGCTGTGACGCACGTTTCGAATGCCCTCGGGACCATCAACCCGGTAAAAGAGATCGCCGCCATGGCGCACAAAGCCGGGGCCGTCGTGCTGATTGACGGGGCGCAGGCCGCGCCGCATCTCGCGGTGGACGTGCAGGATCTCGACGCCGACTTCTATACGATGTCGGGCCATAAAGTGGTGGGGCCGACGGGCATCGGAGTGCTCTACGGCAAGGCAGCGCTGTTGAACGCCATGCCCCCTTACCAAGGCGGCGGCGACATGATCAAGGTAGTCACCTTCGAAAAGACCACTTACGCCGACCTACCCTATAAGTTCGAAGCCGGCACGCCCAACATCGCCGGCGGCATCGGACTGGGCGCGGCCTTCGACTACGTCAACAAGATCGGGCTCGACAAGATCGCCGCTTACGAGCATGAATTGCTGCTCTATGGCACGGAAGCGCTCTCGCGGATTCCCGGGCTGCGGATTATCGGCACGGCGCGCGAGAAGGCCGCGGTGCTGTCC
>CAZARO010001231.1:0-2265 GCA_964487165.1 uncultured Solibacteraceae bacterium
CCCGGCCGATTTCCTGGCGCGTCTAGCCGAGTATGCGCCCACCGAGAAGCAGAGCGGCATCGGGGGCCTGGGCAACGCGCTGCGCACGGTGGCCGCGCTGCTGCTGATGTGCGATCCGCGCGATCTGGGAGTGGCGCTGAGTGAAGAAAGCGGTACTGGGCAAGCGACCTTCGAGCCCAATCTGTACCTCTATGATATGTATCCCGGCGGGGTGGGGCAGAGCGCGCCGCTGTATCGTCTGGCGCCGCGGCTGTTGCGGCAGACCGCGGAATTGATCGCGGCCTGCGGCTGCGAAGCGGGGTGCCCATCGTGCGTGGGGCCGGTGGGCGAAGTGGGGGAGCGCGGAAAAGAAGTGGCGGGGAAGATTCTGCGGGCGCTGCTGGCAGAATGAGGTGGGAGGTAGCGGTCGTGGAAAAAGTGGTTAAACAGCCGGCTAAGCCGGAGGGCGACACGAGCGCAAACGGGAAACCTGCCGTTGTCCGGCATGCCTCCGATGAGGAGTTCAAGAAGGCCCACCAGAAGACTAATCGGTTGCACGCCGGCCTGTTTCGTCGCCTGGCTGAATAGCGCGATAGCAGACCGGCGGTTTTCCCTTGCCACATGAGCCCCTCTTTCTCACTAGGGAACAGATCGACACGATCCACCGAGACCAGATTGAGGCCTTTGGCGGATTGCATGGGCTGCGGAGCGAAGACGCGCTGGAGTCGGCGATTGCCCAGCCGTTGAATGTGTACTATTACGGCAACGGCGATCTTTACGAAATCGCTGCCGCATATGCCTTCCATATCTCCGAGAGTCAGGCCTGTTTCGATGGCAACAAGCGGACGGCAGTCGAAGCCGCCCTTGATTTTCTGGAAATCAACGGCATCGATACTGCCTCCCTCCCGGAACTGTCAGCCTACGATGCCATGATCCGCGTGGCCAATCATCAAATAGATCGATTCGGTTTAGCCGAGTTCTTCCGTGAGGCCTTACTGCCCTGACGCTCGACGGGGAAGTCGGGAGTTCGCTATCTTGTCTTCAACTGCTCCGGCAGCACGGCGTAGCCTTCCGGTGGGGGGTAGAGCGAGAGCAGCAGTTCCAGGCGGCGGCGGAGGTAGCGGCTGGGCATCTGGCGCGGACCCGTTTCCACGTCGATATCGCAGCAGGTGCCATGCAGATACAACGTGAGCGTGTCCTCGAAAGCCTGCCGGGCATACTCGCGGAACAGCTTGGTTTCCTTCCGCACGTTGGTCTGCCGGCGTTGCAGCGCCTGCTTCAGGTGCCAGCTCCGCTCGTCGACTTCGCCGTGGATGTCGGCGCTTAATTCCTCCCGGATGGTACGGAAAAAGCGCTCCTGCACTTCCTGCGGCCACCGCTCGGCCACCAGCGTGGAAAGCGCGCTGTAGAGCTGATAATGATAGTCGGCCACTTCGACGTCTTTAATGCCCAGCGCGAGGATCGCCGTGTCGTCCAGGTCGCGGCGCACCACGGCCAGGTAGCGATTCTCGGCGGGACGTTCGAAGGTGACCGAGTCGCCGCCTTTGCCGTTCCCTTTCTCGAGATACGGCGCGAGAATCAGGCCGATCTTCGGCAGCGCCGCTACGATGGCAGGAGAAATAGCGGCGATCGGGTCGTTCAGGTACTGCCGCAGGTCCTCTTCCGCTACCGGCAGGGTGGCAAAGTAGGAGAACTTACCGGTGAGGGGAATCATCTCGCCGCGAAAACGCGCAGCGAGCTCTTCCACCGTCAACTTAGTGCGATCTGTGTCTGTGGACATCCCCGTCGTCCGATTGTATCAGGGTAAAATGGCTGTTAGCTGGCAGCTGAGAGTTCTTTTGCCTCGAAAGATACTGGTATCGGCGGGGGAAGCGTCGGGCGATTTATACGCCGCCCTGGTGGTGGACGAGCTGCGCCGGTCCCAGCCCGATACCGAGTTTTTCGGCTGCACGGGACCGCGGTTGCGCGCTGCCGGGGTACGCACCGTGGTGGATGCCGCCAGCCTGGCGGTGGTGGGGCTGCTCGAAGTGGTGGAGCACATCCCGCGGATCTATCGGGAGTATCGCAAGTTGCTGGCGGCGGCGGAAAAGGAGCGGCCCGATCTGGCGATTCTCACCGATTCGCCGGATTTTCACCTGCGCGTGGCCCGGCGCCTGCACCGGCAGGGTATCCCGGTAGTCTATCTGGTGGCGCCGCAGGCCTGGGCGTGGCGCAAAGGGCGCCTGCCCGAAATGCGCCGAACCCTGCGGCATGTGCTGTGCATCTTTCCCTTTGAAGAGGAATTCT
>CAZARO010001232.1:0-2264 GCA_964487165.1 uncultured Solibacteraceae bacterium
CTGCCGTGCAAAAAACTGGTTGACGATTACGGCTTGGGGCGTGGCAGGCTGGCCGTCGGCCGCCGTGAAATCGCGCCCCGCCAGTAATGGGATCTGCATGGTGGAAAAAAAGCCCGGCGACACGGGCAGGAATTGCGGCCGCGTGCCGTCCGGCGCCCGGCCCGCGAAACGCACTGGAGCCGCAATGATGGGCGAGGTCGCACCGCCCACCAGCGCGAGTCCCGAAGTGGCCGCGGCTTGCACTCCCGGCATGTGACGGAGACGATCGAGTAACTCGGTCTGAATGGCGGCCGCCTTGGAGCCGGCGCGGGCGGAATCCACGCTGAAGAGCAGGACGTTTTGCTGCGAGAACCCCAGATCCACGTTGTTCAGTCTCTGGAACGAGAGCAGCAGCAGGCCGGCCACGAACACCACCATGAAACTGAATCCTACCTGCACCGCCAGGACCGTCCGCAACAATCCCGTGCGGGCAGATTGCTGGGAGCTGGCCTCCTTGAGCGCAGCGGTGGAATTGGCGGCGGACGCACGCAGCGCCGGCGCCAGTCCGAACAGCGATGTGGTGGCCATGCAAACCACCGCCAGAAACGCCAGCATGCGGGCGTCGGGCTGCACGTCGAGGTAAGCGGGATCGCCGGCGGTTCCCATTAGCCCAACCAGCGCCGGCGTGGTCCACGAGGCCACTCCCAGGCCCACCACGCAAGCCAGCGCCGCCAGCAGGACGCATTCGATGAGCACCTGTTGCACGAGCCGCAGCCGGCCGGCTCCCAGCGCCGCGCGCATGACCATCTCACGGCTGCGCGCCGCCGCGCGAGCCAGCAAAAGGTTGGCCACGTTGGAGCAGGCAACCAGCAGCAGCAGTGCCACTACCGCGGCCAGAATCCACAACGGCCGCTCGAACTGCCAGCGCAGGAAGCTGGCATGGCCCCGCGCCGCGGAAGTGACGTTGAGTCGGGCATTCACAAAGCGGGCAAGCTGTTCCCGCGGAATTCGCGATGCGGGGTCATCGGCCTGTTCCTGGCGAGAACGCGTAAAGACGGCTTGCAGAGGCGGCCGCACCTTGTCCGCGTCTACGCCGGGTTTGAGGCGGCCGAAGACGGCAAACATATTGCTGCCCGGATTCAGAATGCGCTGCGCCGGGGCGTAGGTCATGAGCGGAAGCAAGATGTCGTTGCGGACGCCCGGCTCCATGCCGCTGAAACCGTCTTGCGTGACGCCGACAATCTGGAACCACGTGCCGTCGATAGTGAAGCCACGGCCGAGCACCGCGGGGTTTCCGGCGAAACGGCGGATCCAGAAAGCATGACTGATGACCGCCACGGACCGCTTCTGGCCGCGCTCATCGTCGGCCTCTGTGAAGAGGCGTCCGAGGGCGGGACGGACTCCCAGAATGCTCAGTCCGTCGGCCGAGATCCACTGCGCGCGGAGCTGGTCGGGCGGAGTGCCGGCAGCGCTGTTATCGAACGCGGCGCGCCGCGGAGCGCCCCACACGGTCATGGCGAAGAGATCGGCCTGGCCTCGCACCGCCTCGCGAAAATTTTCGAGCAGGGGGTAGCTGAAGCGGTCGTCATCCGGTGTCGCGCCGGGAAAGGTCCGCAGCCGGGGATACGAAAGCTGGATCAGTTGCCGCGCTTCCGGAACCGGCAGCGGGCGCAGAATCAAGGCGTCTATGAGCGAAAATGCCGCCGTGCAAGCACCGATCGCCAATGACAGCGAGACCACCGCGGCGGCCGTAACGGCAGGCTCTTTGAGCAGAATGCGGGCGCCGAAGCGCACATCGCGCAGCAAAGATTCGAGCCACGGGAGGAGCTTGGCGTCGCGGCTGGCTTCGCGGATGGCCAGTTGGTTGCCGAGCCGGCGCCGCGCCCTGCGTGCGGCCTCCGAAGGGTCCACGCCATCGCGAACCAGCTGCGCGGCGCGCGCTTCGGCGTGATGTTGGAGCTCATCCTGCAAGTCGCGATCCAGTTCCTCGCTGCGGAACACCTTGATGAGGCGTGACAGCCACGACATATCTCCCCCTACGCTCTGTGCAGCACGTTGCCGACAGCGGCGGTCACCGCCAGCCAGCGGGACTCCTCTTCATGCAACTGGCGGCGGCCCTCGGCAGTGATTTCATAGAGGCGCGCCCGCCGTTTGTTTTCGGTAGTCACCCATTTGGCGCGAATCCAGCCGGTCTCTTCCATGCGGTGCAGCGCCGGGTAGAGCGAACCCTCCTCCACGCGCAGAATATCGTCGGACATGGCTTCGATATGGCTGGTGATGCCGTA
>CAZARO010001233.1:0-2260 GCA_964487165.1 uncultured Solibacteraceae bacterium
GCCGGCCGCCCAACGCCTGCGCCTTTACCGGCCATTGGTTCTTCATCCATCCCAGATGATCGATGAGGTGGATATAAAAGTCGTTGTAACAGCCCCCGCTCGCCCAGATGAAGCTGTGGAAGCGCTTCACCTGGTAGAGCAGGTCGGTGATACCAGCCGGTTTGGGCAGGGAGAGGAAATACCCGCCGGGGCCATGCATGCGGTAACCACGCTGCAGAACGATCTCACCGAGTTCCCCGTTATGGACCCGGTCAGCCAATTCCTGCAGTGCCCGGCTGTGCCGCGACATGAGCCCTACTCCCACCTTGAGGTTCTTGGCCGAAGCTTCCTGGCCGAGCGCGAACATGCGCTTGCTGGTTGGGCCGTCGGCGGTGAGAGGTTTCTCCATAAAGACATTCAGGCGCTTCTGGATCGCGTAGGTGAAGTGCACCCAGCGAAACGCCGGAGGAGTCGCGAAAACCACGACATCGCCCGGCTTCAAACAATCCATCGCTTTCTGATAGGCATCGAAGCCGAGAAACTGGCGCTCCTGCGGCACATCCACCTGGCTCGGGAATTGTTGCTGTAACTTGTTTAAGTCGGTCGCCAGGCGTTCCGGGAACAGGTCTGCCATAGCGACCAGCTTGATGGGACCGCGCTTGACGGATAGTGCGTTCGCCGCCGCTCCGCCGCCGCGGCCGCCGCAACCGATAAGCGCTACCTGGATCAGGTCGCTGCCCGCTGCGTGAACGGGGGGCATTGCAACGTTAGCCAAGGCGGAAATCGCGGCGGATGTACCGGTGGCCTTGATGAATGCACGACGGCTGGTCGAACCTTGTGAAGAGTTCATGGCTATTCAGTCCCTCCCGGACTTGTCATTGCCTCTACCTGGCTGGCGGAAGGCCTAGTGTAACCCAGCACACCTCGCGCTGCTGCCGCATGTGTGAGCACCTTTTCGCCCTCCGCGCCGGACCCTGGACGTTTACCGGCGCGACTACCACGCTCGTTCGAGCCGTTGATCATCGCCGGGCGGACCCCCCTGCCCTGCTCGCGTGAAAGCATTCAGGCCATCACGCGGCGCAATTGGACGCAGACCTGGGGTCGCAGCCACGCAGTCGGCTGCTGGCCACTTGTTCTGCTATTCCACAACCTGCAGCACTCCGCCGTACGCAACATGGAGCGGGCCGTCATCCCGCGATCCGTGGCTATGCGGATCAATAGCCTCAAAGTACGTCAAACGCCCGCGGCCAACTTTCCTGTTATTATTCGCCTGGGAGCGTATTTCATCCGGTGGTGGGCGTGGTCTTCAAAACCACTGAGCGGCCGCAAAGCCGCTGATCGGTTCGACTCCGATACGTTCCCGCCATCCGCGCCACACTGCGATCTGCCGATTCGCTTGCGCCGTGCCTCTCCAAAGTTCTAAAGTGCTTGCTGGGACATGCGGCACTTTCATTTCGATACCATCGACGAAATCCGCCAGGCGGCCGCCGATACCGGCGCGCGGCACGTCGCTTTTCTGGACGACCCGCGGGCCATTCGCACGGCGCTGGCGCGCCCGGTCCCGGTAGGCGACTCCACCGCGGGAAATTCGATCGCCATACACCCCATGGAAGGGTGCGATGGCGATGCCGACGGCCGTCCGCAAGAGCTCACCTGGCGCCGCTACCAGCGTTTCGCGCGTTCTGGCGCCAAGCTCATCTGGTTCGAGGCGACCGCGGTGTGCCGCGAAGGGCGCGCCAACCCGCGCCAGTTGTGGATCCATCCCGGCAGCCTGGCAGAAATCGCCCGCATGGTGGAGGCCGTGCGCCGCACGCATTGCGAAGTCTGGGGCTCCGACACTGACCTGTTGATGCCCGTGCAACTCACGCACTCCGGGCGATTCTCCTGGCCGAAACGCATCATCGCGCTGCACAATCCGCTGGTGGATTCGAAGACCGCCACGCCTGCCGATCAGCCCGTAATCTCCGATGACGAACTGGAACGGATGGAAGACCAATTCGTGGACGCGGCCAGGCTGGCGCTCGCCGCAGGGTTCACATCGGTGGACGTCAAGGCCACGCACGGGTACCTGGCCTGCGAACTTCTGGGCGCCAGGACAAGGGCCGGACGCTACGGCGGACCGCTCGAAAATCGCGCCCGCTTTCTGCGCAACATCATCGGCAAGATCCGCGCGCAGTTCGGCCGGCGCCTCGCCATCGCCATGCGCCTCGGCTGCTACGAAGGCCTGCCCTACGTGCGCGATGCCGCCACTGGCCTCGGCGTGCCCATGGAGTGCACCGTT
>CAZARO010001234.1:0-2256 GCA_964487165.1 uncultured Solibacteraceae bacterium
GTCATCACTCCAGCGGGCAGGTTCGCTGAGGGCTGCGGGCGAAATGCAATAGTCGCGTCCTTTCCACTCGACCCGGCCCTCGCGATGCGTTCTGGCGGAACGAACCAGCAGGCCGGCAAAGAGCGGCAGTCCGCAAACGGCCAGCGCGGTGGAGAGCGGATCAAAATGCGCCTTGCGCACGCGCAGCATAAAATTCCCCCAGGCCGCGGCCGAGGCACCCAGGAGCGTATATCGAACGGCGCGGTTTTTCGTGAGACAGGCCGCGGACGGGAGCGCCGCGAGCACGGCGAATTCCAACATGCGGCGGCGAGCCAGCCGGTTTGTGTCGGGAAACAGCAGCGCCAGATTCTTGGTCCATCCTTCGCGCATCTGGCGCCAGCCGCGATACATGCGTGTGCGGACCATTCCTTTGCCGATGCGGAAGCGCAGGCGATAGCCGGCAGCCTTGGCGCGGCGAGCGAGGGCGACATCCTCGAGGACGTCTCCCGCGACCGCGGCATGCCCGCCGATTGCCTGGTAAACAGCGCGGCGGATGAGCAGGTACTGGCCGTTGGCGGCCGCAACGGGCTTGGCCGGGTCGGAGACATCGCGCGGGCGGAATGTGGTTGCCAGTTCCGCAAAAACCACCGGCATGAGCGCGCGCTCACAGAAGCTTTCGACTTGCTGCTCGGGTGAGAGTGAAAAAAGATCGGCCCCGTAGTGCTCGGCCTCTTGTACGGCGGCGGCGAGCGAGCCGGGCGCGTGTTCGGTATCGGCGTCGGTGAACAGCAGCCACTCGCCTTTGGCATGCGGCAAGGCGCTGGCAAGGGCGTTGGCTTTGCCGGTCCAGCCTGCGGGCAGCGGACTGCGGGCTTCGATAAGGATTGCCTGCCCTGCTCCGATACTCGCAGCCGCGACGGGTTCAGTCCCACATGCGATGTCCGCCATAATCCGGCGGGCGATTTCGGCGGTACGGTCGCTGGAGTCATCGTCGACGACGACGACTTCAAAGGCGATGCCCTGCTGCGCGAGGATGGAGCGGAGGCAGCGGCCGATATTGGCCTGCTCGTCGCGCGCCGGGATAATGACCGAGACGGTCAACGCCCTTGCCCCACTACGCGCAACCTCGGCATGGGACAGGGGATCCGATAGACCTGGTGGAACGGCCGAGGTTGGGAGAGCGGGCTCCATCACGTGCAATTTTGTATTATAGAGATGTGATGCGTCTCGGTCGTTACTTCCTGCTGTTTGCTCTTATCTGCCTGATCGCTGGTTGCCGGCGCGGTTCGCAGCCGGCACGCATTGGCGAGACCGCGCCGGATTTTTCAGTCAGCGATGGAAATCGTACGGTTACGCTGAGCCAGTTCCGGGGCAAGCCGGTGGTGCTGAACTTCTGGGCGACGTGGTGTCCGCCGTGCGTGGAAGAGATTCCTTCGTTGGTGGCGTTGCAAAAACAATTGGGCGATAAGGTGGTGATTCTGGCGGTCAGCACCGACGAGGACGAAGACGGGTACAAGCAATTCGTCAAAGCGCACATGCAGGGCGTGCTGACGGTGCGCGACGCCAAGCATGTTTCAAATACGCTTTACGGGACTTTCGCCTTTCCGGAGACGTTCGTGATTGACCGCCAGGGCGTGGTGCGCCGCAAATTCATCGGCGCCGTAAACTGGACCTCGCCGGAGATTGTTGACTACTTGCAGAAGATGTAGCCTGGGTTGCGGATTCTATCGCCGGATTTCGGAGCTGGGAAGTAAATGGTGCGAAAGGGGGGACTCGAACCCCCACGGGTTTCCCCGCCAGATCCTAAGTCTGGTGCGTCTGCCAATTCCGCCACTTTCGCAATCGCACTTAATTTGCCTATTTACATCAACTTACCGCATTACCGCCCGGCTCTCTTGACGAGCTTTAGAGCCATGGCGGCACTTCTAGCGGCACTTCGGACCTGAGATTCCCCACCGTTAACGCGTACGAGGCGCTCTACGGCGCTCTGTTGTGATCCGGCACAAGGTGGCTGCAACTCATCGTCATCTGAATCGTCCTGTGACCCATGAGTTAAGCTACTGTGCGCAGATCAACCCCGGCCATGATAAGTCTACTGGCGAAAGTATGCCGGTTGCAATGCCACGTGTATTCCTCCAGCTTGGCCTTCTTTGACAGCGCGCTCGAACCAATCCCGAGGGCAGGACAATTCGGCTTACAGAATGGACCGCCATTAACCTTTTCCTTTTCAGGACCGCGATTCCACGCTACCCTTGAGGAGCAATCTTGGGCCAATTA
>CAZARO010001235.1:0-2255 GCA_964487165.1 uncultured Solibacteraceae bacterium
CGATGCCCGCCGCCGCGGCGTCTTCCGCCAACCGCTCGAGTCCGTAGCGCACCACGGGATTCAGATACGTGAACAGCAGCAGCGGAACTTCGGAAGTCCGGCGGATCTCCGCGGCCACCTGGAGCACGCGCGCCAGCGTGGTGCCGGCCTTGAGGGCGCGCTCGCCAGCGGCCTGGATCACGGGGCCATCGGCGATGGGGTCGGAGAACGGCACGCCCAGCTCGATGAGGTCGGCGCCGCCGCGCACCAGCGCCTCCACCAGCGCCGGCGTGCGGTCGGGCGAGGGATCGCCCACCGTGAGATAGGCGATCAGTCCCTTGCGGTTGGTCTTCTTTAGAACCTCGAAGAGGCGCCCGATACGGGTCATTGCGGGTCGAGTTCCTTGAAATTTTCGCGGTAGATGTCGATATCCTTGTCGCCGCGTCCCGATACGTTGACCAGGAAGATAGCGCCGGGCGCGGCGGGAGCGCGCCGCACCGCTTCAGCAATGGCGTGCGCCGATTCCAGCGCCGGGATGATGCCCTCGGTGCGCGAGAGCAGGCGGGCCGCAGTCAACGCTTCGGAGTCCGACGCCGCGGTGTATTCGGCGCGGCTCTCATCGTGCAGCCAGGCGTGCTCCGGCCCGATCATAGCGTAATCGAGGCCCGCGGAGACAGAATGCGTCAGCGCGATTTGCCCGTCGTCATCCTGCAGCACCACGCTGTACGCCCCTTGCAGCACTCCCGGAGCGCCGCCGCGATAGCGCGCCGCGTGCTCGCCGATTCGCTCACCGCGTCCGCCGGCCTCGATACCCACCAGGCGTACCGCCCGGTCGCCCAGGAACGCGTGGAAGATACCGATGGCGTTGGAGCCGCCGCCCACGCAGGCGAAAATAGTGTCCGGCAGGCGGCCTTCGGCTTCCAGGATCTGCCGCCGCGCCTCTTCGCCGATCACCTTATGAAAATCGCGCACCATCATGGGATAAGGATGCGAGCCGAGCACGGAGCCGAGCAGGTAGTGCGTGTCCGCGACGTTGGTCACCCAGTCGCGCATAGCCTCGCTGATGGCGTCTTTGAGCGTCCGGCTGCCGCTCGCGACGCCCACCACTTTCGCGCCCAACATGCGCATGCGGAACACGTTCAGCCGCTGCCGGCGCATGTCCTCCTCGCCCATGTAGACCACGCACTCGAAGCCCATCAGCGCGCAGACTGTTGCCGTCGCCACGCCGTGCTGTCCCGCGCCGGTCTCGGCGATGATGCGCCGCTTGCCCATGCGCTTGGCGAGCAGGGCCTGTCCCAGGCAGTTGTTGATCTTGTGCGCCCCGGTGTGCAGCAGGTCTTCGCGCTTCAGCCAGATGCGCGCGCCCCCCAGTTTTTCGCTGAGGCGGCGGGCGAAATAGAGCGGCGTGGGACGGCCGGCGTAGGTATGCAGCAGCATCGCCAGTTCCGCCTGGAACGCGGGATCTTCGCGCGCCGCGAGGTACGCAGTTTCCAGTTCCTCAATCGGCGCCATCAACACTTCGGGGACGTATCGACCGCCATAGGGTCCGAAGTGGCCGCCGCTGTCCGGTTGCGGCGTCATGCGCGCGCGGCCGCCATCGCCGCCTGCAAAAACTCACTCATTTTCCTGCGGTCCTTTCTGCCGGGCGCGCTTTCGATGCGCGAGCACGCGTCCACGCCCCAGGGCCTCACCAGTTCGATGGCGCTGGCGACGTTGGAAGCGTCCAGCCCGCCGGCGAGGATGATCTTGCGATCGGTCTCTCGCGCCACCCGCCAGTCGAAGCTCTTCCCCGCGCCGCCGTAGAGTTCGCCCGCCGGTCCGTCGAGCAGCAACGCTTCCGCGGGGTTGTCGCGATAGAGAGCGAGGTCGAAGGCCGCGTCCACACGCAGGGCCTTCCACACAAGTATTTGGCGGGCTAAAGCCCGCCCCACCACCCCATTCGCATGCACCGGTGGGGCGGGCTTCAGCCCGCCAGGGTAGTCCGCGGGACTCTCGTCGCCATGCAACTGCGCCACGTCGAGCCGCGCCTCACCCACAATCGCTTCCACCACCTCACGCTTCTCGTTGACAAACACGCCGACTCGCCGCACTCCCGCGGCGGTGACAATCTCGCCGGCCTGCGCAGGCGAGATGTACCGCGGACTGCGCGCGTAGAAATTGAAGCCCACCGCCGTCGCGCCGGCTTCGATGGCGGCGGAAGCGTCATCCTGATTGGTGATGCCGCAGATTTTCAGAATCATGCCGCCACCAGTTGCCGGAGCGCCGCGGCCGGGTCG
>CAZARO010001236.1:0-2248 GCA_964487165.1 uncultured Solibacteraceae bacterium
TGGAAAATCTTTCGGCCGCGGAGCTGGTCTCCTGGGCGATTTCGGCCTATGGCGGCCAGTTCGCGATTGCCACCAGCTTCCAAAAAGAGGGCATGGTGATTGTGGATCTGGCCTGCCGGGCAGCGGGACCGGCGGGGTGCCGCGTCTTCACTCTGGATACCGGGCGTTTGCCGGAGGAGACCTACGAGATCATGGAAACGGTGCGGGACCGCTACGGGATCTCGGTGGAGACAGTTGCTCCGGCGCGCGAGGATCTGGAGCAGATGGTGGCCGCGAACGGTCCGAACCTCTTTTATCGCAGCCAGGAGTTGCGCGCCCTGTGCTGCGAAGTTCGAAAAGTGCGGCCGCTGCAGCGAAAGCTACAGGAGTTGAAGGCCTGGGCCACGGGGCTGCGCCGCGAGCAATCCGAAGAGCGTGCCGGCGTGCGTAAGGCGGAGGAAGTAGACGGCCGCTTGCGCCTCAGTCCGTTGGCGGATTGGACGGCGGAGCAAGTGGACCGCTACATCCAGGAGAACGGCGTGCCCGTGCATCCTTTATATGCGCGCGGATATACCAGCATCGGTTGCGCGCCGTGCACGCGCGCGGTGGCGCCGGGCGAGGACCAGCGTGCCGGACGCTGGTGGTGGGAAGAGCAGACCGCAAAAGAGTGCGGCATTCATTTCGCGGCGAACGGGACGGTGCAGCGCGATGCATAAGGGATTCGTTTTGTGGTTCACCGGGCTTTCGGGTTCGGGCAAGAGTACGGTGTCGCAGTTGGTGGCGGAACGGCTGCGCGCGCAGGGTGCGAAGGTGGAGTTGCTGGATGGCGACGAAGTGCGCCTGCGCCTTTCGAAAGGGCTGGGCTTCAGCAAGGAAGATCGCGATGAAAACATCCGCCGGATCGGCTACCTATGCGAGCTGCTGGCGCGGAATGGAGTGATCGCGATTGCAGCGGCCATCTCGCCGTACCGCGCGGTGCGCGACGAGTTGCGCGCCGGCATTCCGGATTTTGTGGAAGTGTATGCCGAGTGTCCGCTGGAAGTGCTGGCGGCGCGCGACGTGAAAGGCCTGTACCGGAAAGCGCTGGCGGGCGAGATCAAACAATTCACGGGCGTGTCCGACCCATACGAGCCGCCGCTCCACCCCGAAGTGACCATCCGCAGCGCCGAGGAAACGGCCGAGCAAAGTGCAGACCGAATTTGGGCTACACTGGAACGCTTAGGTCTGATTTCCTTTGATCGATCTGCATTCGCACACTAACGAGTCTGACGGCAGTTGCTCTCCGGCGCAACTGGTGGAGGAGGCTGTCCGCGCGGGCGTGACTACCCTCGGGATTACCGATCACGATACTTTCGCGGGCTACGACCAGGCGCTCGGCCACGCTGCTGCCGCCGGCCTGGAAGTGGTGTGCGGCATCGAGCTTTCCACCAAGCTGCACGGGCAATCGGTCCACCTGCTGGGATATTTCCTGGGGTCCAATGGACTGGGCGCCTTTCGCGAATGGGTGTTGGACTTACAGGCCTCGCGGCGCGATCGCAATAAGCGGTTGGCGGTGCGCCTGCGCGAGTTGGGGTTCGATATCACGCTGGAAGAAGTGGAAGCGCGCGGCCGCGGAATGACCGGGCGCCCGCACTTCGCCCAGATCATGCTCGAGAAAGGCTACGTAAGCGACCTCCGCGAGGCCTTCGACGAGTACCTGGACGAGTCGGCAAAAGGCTACGTCTACCGGCGGGAGCCGCAGTTTGCGGAGGGCGTGGAGCGGATCCGGAAGGCGGGCGGAATCGCGTCGCTGGCGCATCCCATTCGCGTGAAGGGCGACGTGGCCGCGCTCATGCCGGAACTGCGCGATGCCGGGCTGAACGCCATCGAGGCTTACCACAGCGATCACGATCGGAAAACTACCGAGATGTACCTGGGGCTGGCCGAGGAATACGGCATGCTGATCACTGGCGGGTCAGACTACCATGGGGCGGTCAAGCCAGGGGTGAAGCTGGGTGCGGGGTACGGCGGAAATCTGGATATTCCCGAGGATTTGATGGAGAAGCTGCGAGGGGTGTCACCGCTGAGTCGCCGAGACGTTGAGAAGAATGATTCACCACGGAGACACGGAGACACAGAGAAAACAAAGTCCAAACCGGAGAGCACAGAGGAGACAGAGGCCACAGAGGGGTAAAGACTCGGGTGGCTCGGTAGGCTCTGGCAAAACACAGAGGCGCGCCATTCCGAGCCGCGCGCGCAAGCAAGCGGTTCTTCGAATATTGCAACTCCC
>CAZARO010001237.1:0-2244 GCA_964487165.1 uncultured Solibacteraceae bacterium
TGTGGAAGTCGGGGTTCCAGGTATTGAAAATGTGCAGCCAGGCGCGCATTTCGGGGGTATCGGCCTTGATGTAATCGCGATTCAGGTTCAGGCGCTGGGCGGTGTTGCGCAAACCGGTATCGCGCGGGCCGTTCTGCTGCGGCCGGTTATACGGGCTGATATATTCGTGCCCGTCCACGTTGAACACCGGGACGATGACGAAGATCGCTTTATCCAGCCAGGCGGCGTATTTCTTAGTCACCGTCATGTCGCGCACCAGCATGAGGGCCGTATCCTTGCCCTCGATTTCGCCCGCGTGGATGCCGCTCTGGATCATGATCACCACCTTGTTGGTGCGCGCGGCGGCTTCCGGCGTGAAGGCGTGGTCCTTGGAGACCACCAGCGCGATCATGGTGCGCCCTTCGGGTGTGGTGCCGATGTTGAGCACCTTCACCTGGTTCGACGCCTTCTCCAGCCGGTGCGAAATTTCGACGGCTTCGGCGTAGGGCGCGGTCAGGTTCCAGTCGCTCTTCTCGCCGGTGGTGAGCAGGTCGGGGGGCGATGCTTTGGTGCTGGCTGTGAGGGACGCCGCGGCCTTGGCGGCCGGCGGTTCAATGGCGGAATGCGGCGCGATGGGCTCCTGGGCCAGGCAGAACCCGCTCAGGGCGCAGAGCAACAATGGGGAGCGTAGCATCTGTAGATGTTATCGCAGGTGAGGCCGCCCTCGTGCCCCACGCCCCATCGCGCCGTTACCGTGCCTACTTCGCCTGCATCTCCTCGATGTAGCTCATCAACGAGTACACTCGATCCTGCGCCAGATTGGGATTGCTGGTGGTGTTGAGGAATTCGGTCCCCCAGATCGGCATATCGGCTGCTCCGTGTGCCGCTGTGGATACTTCTCCGTTCATCATCTTCATGAAATGCTCTTCTGGAAATCCGCCTTTGTTCTGACGAGTCAACTGGGTCAGGTCGGTGGGACGTTGCTTGAGCGCGCTGGCCGCCGGGCCGGCTCCCTTCCCATCTACGCCGTGGCACACGGCGCAATACTGGCCATAGAGCACTTTTCCGCTGATGGCAGTAGTGGGACGGACGGGGGTCTTTTTGATTGGCGTGGTGCCCTGGGCTGCCGCGCAGACGGCGACGCACGCACCCACCAAAAAGAGTATAAGAGGCCTTAAGTTCTTCATAGCTGAATTATACGGCAACACCACCCCGAAGGGAAGAATCAAAAGTGTAGAATTTTCCCACTACTTTTCTCGGCGAAAAGACGCACTTCCGCGTTTCGCACGGCCGCCTCACGAAGCGGATGGTTCAGTTCGGATTCTGAAGCGTGGTGACCGTGTGTTTGACCAGGTCGATGACGAAGCGATCCGCGACGTTGTTGACGGGCGTCGCTCCGGGCGAGTAAGGGGCTGAGAAGTAGGTTCCCAGAATCTGGGTCTTGCTCAGCTCCAGGCGGAGGAAACCGAAATTGTCGTGATCGTACTGTTCGAGCGTGAGCGTGTTGTCTACCGGTAACGGCACCGTTGGGTAGGCGCCATCGATCTTGGTGAGCTTGCCGAGTTTCGTATATCCGCCCGCGCCCGCCACCACGCACGGTATCTGCAGTGTACCCTCCGGACTATCGAGCACATTTGTGAAACGCTGGTAATTGTGGACGTGGCCCGACAGAATCAGATCGGGATAGCGCCGCGCCGCCTGAAAGCTGCTTTTGAGCATGGTCTCAACTGCGCTGCTGCCGGAGTGTTCTCCGTCGCCCGAGAACAGCGGGTGGTGTACCGTGACGATCAGCGCGAGGTTGGGATCCGCGGCCCGCAGTTCGCCTTGGAACCACGCAACCTGATCGGGATGAAACTCGCCTTCGGTTTCGCCCACGTTGGAGCACAGGCCGATGAACGTCGCAAAGGGCGTGACAAAGGTCCAGTAGACGTTGGGCAGGTCCATCGTGGTTCGGGCGGAATCGGTCTTGCCGGATCCGAGCTGGGCCGGATTCGTGCCCATGAAATTTTGCACCCAGCCATCGAAGGGAACCTTGGTGGGATCGACCGGGCCATCCTGGGGATCGTCCGGCTGGCAATCGTGATTGCCGGAGATGGCGACTATGAACGACGGATAATCTTTATAAGTTTCGTAGAAATTGTCGCCGTATTTATCGATATCGCCGGCAAAATAAACCACATCGCCCAGGTGATAGAAGAACGCCGGCTTGCGGCCGTCGGCGAGGGTCTGCGAATCCAGCGTCATCATGGCGGCGACGAAATCCTG
>CAZARO010001238.1:0-2242 GCA_964487165.1 uncultured Solibacteraceae bacterium
CTCTCGCGCCGCTGTTCGCCGCATCGATGAAAGACGTGCCGCCGAATTTCCGCAAGGATGTGAGCCTGCGCCTGCGGCCCCTGCGCGACCTCCAGATTCACGACTCGCGGCTGGCCTCGTGGATTCTGCTCGCCGCCGTGCTGGCGGTGTTGCTGATCGCCTGCGCCAACGTGGCGAATCTGCTGCTGGCGCGCGCGGCCGGGCGCCGGCGGGAGTTAGCGGTGCGCTCCGCGCTGGGGGCCGGGCGGGCGCGCCTGGTGAGGCAAACGCTCACCGAGAGCCTGCTGCTTGCTGCGGCGGGAGGTGCCGCCGGGTGTGCGCTGGCCGTGTTGCTGCTGCGCGGCTTCATCGCCATCGCGCCGGAGGGGATACCGCGCCTGCATCAGGCTGCGGTGGATACGCGCGTGCTGCTTTTCACGCTGGCGATGTCGCTAGCCGCCGGTTTACTATTCGGGCTGGCGCCGGCGCTGGAGAGTCCGCGCGCCGAAATCCTCGCGGGCTGGCGCTCGCTGGGAACGCGCAGTCACTTCTTCCGGCAGGCGCTGGTGGCCGCGCAAATCGCCATTTCGGTTGTGCTGCTGGCGGGCGCGGGCCTGCTGCTGCGCAGCTTGTGGAACCTGGAAAACCAGCCGCTCGGCATGCGGGTGGATGGCGTGCTGACCGCGACTGTCACGCTCGGCCAGCAATCGTATGCCGACCCGGTGCGGCGCCTGGCTTTCTTCGAAGAGTGGGAAGCGCGCCTGCGGCAGACTCCCGGCGTGACCGGCGTGGCCCTGGTGAACGCCCTGCCGCCGCTCACCAATGTCACCCTGTCGATGCTCTACAACGCCATCGGAATCGCCGGCCGGCCGCAGGATACCAATGGCACCGGCGGCACGGTGGCGTGGCGTACCGTGACGCCCGAATATTTCGTGGTGCTCGGAATTCCGCTGCTGCGCGGACGGCCGTTTCACGAGGAAGATCGCGGCGCCGGCCAGAACACCGTCATCCTGAACGATGCTCTGGCGCGCCGCATGTTCCCGGGCGAAGATCCGCTGGGCAAGCAGATTCAGCCCGGACACAGCGGGCCATGGCTGAGCGTGATCGGCGTAGCAGGCAACGTGAAGAACAGTGGACTGGCGGATGATGCCGGCCCGGAATACTACCTGATTCGCAAGCACACTCCCGATAATCTCGCGCGCAGCGCCACGGCGGTGGTCCGCACCGCGGCCGATCCCGCCGGCATGGCGCGCTGGCTGCGCGCGGAAGTGGCGGCCGTCGACGCTACCATGCCGGTGACCGTGGAGAGCATGGAGCAGCACGTCGGGAAACTGGCGGATGGGCCGCGCTTCAATGCGGTGTTGTTGGGCCTGTTCGCGGGGATGGGATTGCTTCTGGCGACCATCGGCCTGTACGGCGTGGTCAGCTTCCTGGTGGCGCAGCGCACGCAGGAAATCGGCGTGCGGATGGCCCTGGGCGCGACGCCGGCGGCCATCGCCGGCATGGTGCTGCGGCACGCCGCGCGCGCCACGGCGGCGGGAGCTCTGGCGGGAGCGGTGAGCGCGTTCTTCGCGCTGCGGCTGTTGCGCACCATGCTGTTCCGCGTGCCGGCGGACGATCCCTGGACGGTGGGCGCAGTGTTGGCGCTGCTCGCGGCGGTAGCGATGCTGGCTGCCTGGGTGCCGTCGCGCCGCGCCGCGCGCGTGAATCCGGTGGAGGCGCTACGGCAGGAGTAGATCTATCCTGGACTTGTGTGCGCCCTCGACCAAAATGGATTTGCGATTCTGCCCGGCGTCTTCGAGCCTGAGGAAATCGCAAGCTTGACTGAAGCAATCTCGCGCATCGGCGCGGATCAAGCGGTTCGCAGCCGCGGGGGCGTCTACGCCGTCCGCAACCTGCTTGAGGTCTCGCCAGCAGTCCGGGAGCTTGCGGACTCGCCGAAGGTGAGAGCCATCGTGGAGGGACACCTCGCGAAAGACGCGTTCCCGGTTCGCGGTACCCTCTTCGATAAGATTGCCGGAGCAAATTGGCTGGTGCCGTGGCACCAGGATCTGACTATCTGTGTAGCCGGCCGCATCGACGTACCGGGTTACGGACCATGGACCACCAAGGCGGGGCTTTGCCATGTCCAACCTCCGGTGCCGGTGTTGGAAGCCATGCTGTCCCCGAGAATTCGCCTGGACGATTGCGCGGAATCGAACGGCGTATTGCGGGTCCTTGCCGGGACGCACAGGAATGGGAAGCTCGCCCCGGCGCGGATCTT
>CAZARO010001239.1:0-2241 GCA_964487165.1 uncultured Solibacteraceae bacterium
TCCTGGATGGCGCCCTTGGCTAAATAAGCGCGGCTCTGGGAGATGGCGGCGGATAACTTCTTCTCCTTCGCACCAACCGCTTGCAGGCGCTGCACTTCTTCGATCTTCAAGCGTATTTCGGAATCGCCGGGGTATTGCCGGTCCAGTTCCTGCAGTGTGAGCGCGGCGCCGGCAAAGTCCTGAGCCAGCAACTGGCCGCTCGCCTTGTTCAAACCGGACTTGCGGCGGGCTTCGGCTTTCTGTTGTTCGATGGCCTGCCGGACCTGGTTCAGAAACTGCGCAGCTTCCGAACTGGCGGGATCGTTCTGAGCGGCTTCGCTCGCGCGCTCGAAGGCCCCGCTAAAGTTCTGGCGTTCCCATTCGACGCGTGCTTCTTGCAGCAGGCGTTGCGCGCGAGCCTTCTTCTCGCGTACCTCGTGGATTTGAGTCAGGCGGGTGCGAGCCGCGCTATTTTCGGGATCGATCTGCAGAGTTTCCTGGAGGCGCGATTCGGCCGACGGGAAATCCTGGACGGCAATCTTCTGGTCCGCTTCTTCGATCAGGGCTTTGATGCGCGATTCTTTTTGCAAGTACCGGAGTTCGGAGCGCCATTTGCGCGCCTTGGCGTTCCGGTGATCGAAGCGGAGAATGCGGCCCGCCATGGCCAGCGCTTCATCGTATTTGCCGGCTTGGATCAGTGACTCGGCATCCTTTTCCATGCCCGCCACCTCGGCCTCCCCGAGTTCCTGGATGACCATGCCCAGATCCACCCGCAGATCCTCCAGGTCGGGGTAGCGATCCGCCTTTTTCTTGGCGAGAAGGCGCCGCAGGATGGGATCGAGACTGCGCGGCAGTTCGGGAGCCAGATCGCAGACCGGCGGAGGATCTTCGTGCGTGACCTTGTACATGATTTTGCCGGGAATATCGGCGGCAAAAGGGTTCCTCCCCGTGAGGAACTCGTAGAACACCACTCCGTACGCCCACACGTCGACCTGCAGGTCGATTGTGTCGCCCATGAATTGTTCCGGCGCCATGTATTCCGGAGTTCCCACGATGAATCCTACGGCCGTGAGGCCCGTATCGCGCTGGATGAGGCGGGCGATTCCGAAATCCATGATCTTCACGGATCCATCTTTCAGCCGCATGATATTGGCAGGCTTGATATCGCGGTGAATGACGCCGTGCTCATGTGCGTACTGCAAGCCTTCGGCCACCTCGGACATGATGGTCAGCTTGTTGATGGTGGGAACCGTTTGCCTGTTTTCGACCAGGCGTTGCAGGTTCTCGCCGTCCAGGTATTCCATGATCAGGTAAGGAATACCGTTGTGCTCTTCGAAATCGAAAATGGTGACGATGTTCTTGTGGCGCAGCCGCACGGAAGTGACTGCCTCGGCGCGGAACCGGCGAAGCATGTTCTCGTCGTTCTGGACGTTCAGAACCTTGATCGCGACGACGTTGCCAATAGACGGATCCTCGGCCTTGTAGACGTGGCCAAAACCGCCTGCCCCCAACGCACCGATAACCCTGTACTTCCCGATTGTTTCCATTGCTCTAAGGGTGGAAAAGTCGACGATTGGCTGAATTATATCTGAGTTTGCGGGCGGACGGAACCCCCTACGGTGGCTAAACTTACTGGTACTCGATTTCCGAACGCGTCCCGGCTGCCCGTTGTTTTGTTGACGGGAAAGTGCTGGCCGAAAATCTTGTCTTCCGCCCGGGAATCGAGTACACCTTGCCCATTACCGGGACCCCAACGGAGGAAGTTGACGGGGATGCGGCTATGGACGGGGATCGGTGCACAATTTCTGGCCGGCTGTTCCGATCCGGCCTCCACGCGTCGTAGAAACCGGTGGTTAGACGGGCAGCACAAATTTGGCCACAGATGAACGCCGATGAACACCGGTAAAAATCAACCGCAGAGGAATTCTCGTTCCTGCTTCCTTCTTATCCGTGTTGATCCGTGTTCATCCGTGGCCAATCCCTTTTGTCGCGAACCCGAAAGTTCATGCCAATCGCGCGGCGAGATGTTTCGCCGTCAGCGAGTGGTTCGCCTTCAGCAGTTCGCGCGGTGCCCCCTCAAACACTACCGTGCCACCTTCGGCGCCGGCGCCCGGCCCCATGTCGACGATCCAATCGGCGCGCGCGATGACGTCCATGTTGTGCTCGATCACGATCAAAGTGGTTCCATTGTCGACCATCGCGTCGAGCAGGGCGAGCAGGTTCGCCACGTCGGCCATGTGTAGACCGGTCGTCGGCTCGTCG
>CAZARO010001240.1:0-2241 GCA_964487165.1 uncultured Solibacteraceae bacterium
GCCGCACGATGTTGGTCTGCGGCGCGAAGCCGTCGCGCACGTGCGCCACGTCGCGCAAGTAAATGGTGGAGCTGCCCACCTGCTTCACCGGCAGGTCGTTCATCTCCGCCACTTGCTTGGGGCTGGCGTTGAGGTCCACGTCGTATTCGAACTGCCCGATTTTGGCGGTGCCGGCGGGCAGAATCAGGTTCTGCTGGTTGAAGGCGCTGACCACGTCGTTGGGCGAGATGCCCTTGGATTGCAGCAGCGCCGGATTGAGGTCGACCATCACCTGCCGCTGCTTCCCGCCGTACGGATAAGGCACGGAGGCGCCGGGAATGGTCACCAGTTGGGTGCGGATGAAGTTCAGGCCGAGATCGCCCAACTGCTGCTCGGAAAGCGTCGGGCTGGAAAGGCCCAACTGCAGAATGGGCACGCTCGAAGCGTTATAGCTCATCACCAGCGGCGGCACCACGCCCGGGGGCATCTGCCGCAGAATGGTCTGCGACGTGGCCGTCACCTGGGCGATGGCCGCATCGACGCTGGCGTTCGGCTGCAAGAAAATTTTCACCACCGCGAGGCCGTTCACCGTCGTCGATTCGATATGCTCGATGTTGTTGACCAGCGTGGTGAGGATGCGCTCGTAGACGGAGGTCATGCGGCCTTCCATCTCTTCGGCGCTCATGCCGGTGTAGTTCCAAACCACGGCGATCACCGGGATGTCGATCTCGGGAAAGATGTCGGTGGGAGTGCGCTGGATTACAATTGGGCTCAGAATTAGAATCAGAAGCGCGACTACGATAAAAGTGTACGGTCGATTGAGTGCAACTCGAACGATCCACATAGAGGGTGCCTGCTCCTAAGAGATGAATTACGAGACGAAATAGTCTCGAAAATCTGTCGAGAAAATGAACGAGATACCGCAAACTGTGAAGGGACCTGGTCGTCCGCGCGACGAAGAAGTGCGCAAACGGATCCTCGATTCCGCCGCTCAATTGCTGGAAGAGCTGTGTTTTGAAGATATTACTGTGGATGCCATCGCCGAGCACTCAGGCGCCGGGAAAGCCACCATCTATCGGTGGTGGCCGAATAAAGCGGCGGTGCTGATCGAGGCGTTCCGCGAGCGTATTGCCCAAGGAGTGCCGTTTCCGGATACCGGCGATATTCGGCAGGACATGCGCCAGCAGCTCCGGAATTTCACCGAAATCATCTATCGCGGGCGCCGTGGAAAGGTTTTCCGCGCCTTCATCGGCGCCGCGCAGGCCGACCCGGAGGTCGCCAAGGCATTTCGCGAGATTTGGATCCGTCCGCGGCGCGCGGAGGCCAAGAAACTCTTCGAACGCCACATTGCGGAGGGAGTTGCGGACGCCAATCTCGACCCGGACCTGGCGGTGGAGATGGTCTTCGCGCCGCTCTATTACCGGCTGCTGACCGGATGGGGCGAAATCACGCCCGAATATCTCGATCAGCTGGTGGATACGGCTCTTCGGGGCTATCTGGCGCGAAAGTAATCGGCCCTACACGGTGCAAAGTTCCACCGCCTGCCGCAGCGATGTCATGGGGTCCTTCACAGGCGAGAATTCGTGCGCGAAATAGCCCGTGAAATTCAGGTCCGCAATGGCCTTCGCCACCGTGCGCCACTGCAACTCCTGCGTATCGTCCAGTTCGTGCCGCCCCGGAACGCCGCCGGTGTGGAAGTGGGCGATGTACTGGAAATTGTCGCGGATGGTGTGGATGATGTCGCCTTCCATGATCTGCATGTGGTAAATGTCGTACAGCAATTTGACTCGCGGCGAATCCACGCCCTTGATCACGTCCACGCCCCAGGCGGTGTGATCGCACTGGTAGTCCTTGTGGTTCACTTTGCTGTTCAGCAGCTCCATGACCACCGTAATCTCCTTGTCTTCGGCGAATTTCGCGATGCGCTTCAGGCCGACGATGCAATTCTCCTTGCCCTCTTCGTCGGACATGCCTTGCCGGTTGCCGGAGAACGTGATCACGTTGGGAACCTTGGCTTCGGCCGCACGCACGATACGGCCGCGGATCTCCGCTTCCAGCCGGTCGTGGCTCTCCTTGCGATTCCAGCCGTCAGGAATTTTCGCGTCGCCCTGCGTGACCGTCGGGACCAGCCCGTACTTGCGGATGGTCGGCCAGTCCGCGGGCTCTACCAGGTCAATGCCGCTGACCCCCATCGCCGCTGCCTGGCGGCACAGATCGTCGAGCGGAATCTTGGCGTAGCACCACCGGCAGAGCGACTGTTTC
>CAZARO010001241.1:0-2238 GCA_964487165.1 uncultured Solibacteraceae bacterium
TGCTGGGCGTCAGCATGATCAAAGCCTTCTTTCAGCCGGGTACCAACGCCGACGCCGATGTAACCGCGCTCTCTAACCTGGCGTTGGCCGATTTGAAGCGCTTGCCGCCCGGCACCCTGCCGCCCGTGGTGTTGAAGTTCGATGCTTCCAGCCTGCCGGTATGCCTGGTGACGGTCAAAGGAGAGGGGCTCACCGAGACGCAGTTACATGACCTGGCGCAATTCCAGATCCGCAACCAGATCGCGACCGTCAACGGCGCCGAGATCCCCGGTGTATTCGGCGGTAAGTACCGCCAGGCGATGATCTATGTGGATCCCTACAAGCTCTTTTCGCGACAGTTGAGCGTGATGGATGTGGTGGACGCGGTCAATGACAGCAACCTGATTCTGCCGGCCGGAGATGTCAAGATCGGACCGAGCGATTACTACATCTATTCCAATAGCTTAGTCAAGAACGTCAAGGATCTGAACGCCTTGCCCCTGAAAACCGTGGGCACTAAGTGGGTCACGGTGGGGGATGTGGGCGACGCCCAGGACGCCAGCCAATTGCAGTACAACATCGTGCGTATTGATGGCCAGAAATCGGCCTATATTCCCATCATGAAGCAGGGCGGCGACACTAATACCATCCAGGTGGTCAACGATGTGCGCACTCTTACCGGCAAGCTTTTCGATCTACCCAAGCAATTGACGACCGCCATCGCATTTGACCAGTCGGTCTTCGTAAAGCAGGCCCTGAGTACGGTGCTGCATGAGGGCTTGATGGGGCTGGTGCTCACCGGCATCATGATCCTGATCTTCCTGGGAAGCCCTCGGGCCACTGGCGCGGTGCTGTTATCCATCCCTATTTCCGCCTTGGCCACGATAGTGGTTCTCTATATGTTGGGCAGCACCATTAACACCATGATTCTGGGCGGCCTGGCCCTGGCATTTTCCCGTGTCATCGACAACTCCGTGATCTCGCTGGAAAACATCTATCGCCATCTGGAACTGGGCGAACTTCCCGCTTTGGCCGCGGAACAGGGAGGTGCGGAAGTGAACCTCGCGGTGCTCGCCGCCACGCTGGTGGACGTGGTCGATTTCTTCCCGGTAACGCTGCTCGTCGGAGTTAGTAAGTTCCTGTTTTCGTCGCTGGCTTTGGCGTTTTGCCTGTCGTTGCTGGCCTCATTTGTGGTGTCGATGACAGTCATCCCGCTGTTCTGCTCCAAATTTCTCAAAGCGGTTCCTCAGGAGCATGGCGCCGAACAGGCTCACTCGGGACGCGGCTTCAACGCCTGGTTCAACCGCATGTTCAATGCCGTGCTGGATTTCTACGAGCGCTGGGTGCGCCGCGCCCTGAGGCGGCCCGGGCTGACGGTGGCTGCGTTGATGGGTGTATTCGTTGCCAGTCTGGGGATCTACCCGTTTTTGGGCCGGGCCTTCTTCCCGCGAACCGACGCCGGCCAATTCACCGTGAACATGAAAGTGCCCACCGGAAGCCGCATTGAAGTGACCGACCAGTACGTTGCCAAAATCGAAGATCTGATCCGGCACAGTGTACCTCCCGCGGAACTGAAGATGATCGTTTCGAATATCGGAGTGGTGAACGATTTTTCTTCGCTCTATACTTCCAACGCCGGAATGTACACGGCCACCGTGCAGGTGGCTCTGAACGAGGGCCACAAGGTGAGCAGCCTGGATTATATGGAAAAGGTCAAGAACCAATTGGCGGCGCAATTTCCCGATGTCCGGGCGTTCTTCCAGAGCGGCTCGATGGTGGATGCCATCCTCAATTCGGGCATGCCCGCGCCCATTGACGTGCAGGTCAACACGCACGATCTGGGCCTGACTTACGGCACGGCGCAGGATCTGGCCCGCCGCTTCCATCAACTGCCCGGAGTCGGGCAGATCTACATCCCGCAGGACATGAATTATCCGGCCATTCGTTTGAATGTCGACCGCGTGCACGCGGGGGAACTGGGGCTTACTCAGAAGGACATCGTCGACAACGTGATCACCGCTCTCAACTCCAATACCATGATCGCCCCAAATTATTGGGTGGACTACAAAAGCGGCAACGATTACTTCCTGAGCGTCCAGTATGCGGAGCACGGAAGGGCGGCTATCCACAACTTAGTCGACCTGAAGTCGATCCCTTTGCGGGCGCCCAATCTGAAGGAGCCCACTACGCTCGATACGGTGGTGAGTCTGGAGTACCTCCAGTCCCCGACGGAGATCGATCACTACCAGATCCAGCGCG
>CAZARO010001242.1:0-2237 GCA_964487165.1 uncultured Solibacteraceae bacterium
TCCCTCGACGGCGGCGATCCTGACTCTGACCGTCACGGTCGGGACGTGGATTCTGGATATCTTCGGAGCGGTGCAGGGCGGCCTCTGGGAGCGCGCCGCGGGATACATACCGGCGGCGCTGGTGTCGCAATTCGAGCATGGGCTGTGGCGCCTGGACACTACGCTGGTGGCCGTGGTGCTGATTGCCGCGGGACTCAGCCTGGCAGCCATCTGGACGCGCCTGGGCGTGGCGGTGAAGCGGCGGGTGGGCGAATCGGCGGCCCTTGGACTGCTGGCGGCGGCCGGCGTTTTCGCGTGCGGTTTCCTCACGCCAAGCTGGGATAACTCGGAGAGCCGCGCCAATTCCTTTCCCGAGGCGGACGAACGGGTGCTGCGCCGCATCAACGCTCCGCTGCGCATCGAGGTACACCTGGCGCCGGAGGATGGGCGCAGGGTGGAACTGGAGCGCCAGGCGCTGGCGAAGCTGCGGCGGGTGATTCCCAAAGTGCAGGTGCGCTACCTTTCGTCGACGTCGGTCGGCCTTTTCGAGCAGACCAGCGCGGGGTACGGAGAGATTTGGTATGACCTCGGCGGGCGGCGGACCATGAGCCGCGTAACTACCGCGGAGGGAGTGCTGGAGTCGATCTACTCGCTGGCCAATGTGACGCCGCCGGCGGAGACCGGCGATGAGGTTTTTCGCGGGCATCCGCTGGCGGCGCCCGCGAAAGGGGCGGGAACATTATTTTATGGCGTCTGGCCGGGCCTGTTCCTGGCGGGCGGAATTCTGGTGCGAAGGAGAGTCCAATGAAACGATACAGGTATGTTCTCTGTGCCGCCGCGGTGGTGGCCGCGACGGCGCTGGCGGCGGATATCAAAGTAAGTTTGGCCGGTGAGCAGGTCGGCAAGCCGCCGGCCGTGTTCGAGCCCATCGTAGGCACGTGGACGGTGGCGGAGGATGGCGGCGAGAAAGTCATCGCGCTCGATGGGCGGCCGTGGGTAGCGTCCAAGGATACGCCCACTAAGCTGCTGGTGGCTTCGGCGCGCAAGCTGTATGGCACCAACAACGAGGAGCTGATGGACAACGCCAAGCAGTTCGCGTACTATCCGGTGGCCATTCTGAAATCGGTGGACAATTTCTCCAACGGAACCATCAGCGTGAAGTTCAAGACGATGGGCGGCGATGCGGACCGCTGTTCCGGCATTCTCTTCAATGTGAAGCCCAACGGCGAGTGGCTGGCGATCCGCTACAACGATACCGAAAACAACGTGGGGCTGTGGGAATTCCACAATGGCATCCGCCGCAACGTGCGCTTCAGCGACCGCAATAAGCCGTTCATGCTCGACCGCGCTGCCTGGCACGAGCTTAAGATGGCGGTGGACGGGGCGAGCTTCCAGGCATGGCTCGACGGCACGCTGGCTCTGGAGTATACCTTCGGCAGCGAGCCGCCCGCGGGCAGGAAAGGTCCGCCGAACCCGGACCTGTTCCCGGCTAATAATCCCGTGCTGCGCCCGCCGGTAAGCGGGAAAGTCGGCCTGTGGTCGAAGACGGATAGCTCGAGTTACTTTAAGGACTATGTGGTAAGTGCGAAGTAAGTGGGGAGTTAGAGCCCGCGGCGAAGTTACGCTCGCGGGCTGAAGCCCGCGCCACCGGTGGGGTGGGCTTCAGCCCGTCATTCGCAACGAAGTCGCCCGTGCGATAATCGTAGTTCCCATGAAAGCTCGCGTATTCGTTTCCTTCAAATCCACGGTGCTGGATCCGCAAGGGCAGACGGTCTGCTCCGCGCTGCATGGGCTGGGATACCAGTCCATCGCCGCTGTGCGCCAGGGAAAGTGCTTCGATATCTCGCTCGCTGACGGCGTCACGCGGGAGCAGGCGCGCAAGGACGTCGAAACTATCGCGCATGAAGTACTGGCCAACCCGGTAATCGAGGAGTACCGCGTCGAGATCTTCGATTAAGCCATAATAAAGGGCATGTGTGGAATCGTCGGTTATGTAGGGACTCATAGGGCCGTTCCGATCATCCTGGAAGGACTCAAGCGGCTGGAATATCGCGGTTATGACTCTGCCGGTATCGCGGTGTTCGGCGACGATCAGCAGTTCATTATTCGGCGCGCCAAGGGCAAGCTGCGCAATCTGGAAGACGCCATCCGGCTCAGCCCCGTAGACGGCTCTTTCGGCATCGGACACACCCGCTGGGCCACGCACGGCCGCCCTACCGAAGAAAACGCCCATCCGCATCGCGATTGCCATGGCGACG
>CAZARO010001243.1:0-2234 GCA_964487165.1 uncultured Solibacteraceae bacterium
CCAGCATCTGGCGCAGGGCGATCACTTCGCGCTTGGTGTTCGGCACTTCGATGCCCACCGTGGGCTTGCCGGGGATGCGCTCGATGAGGATGGATTCGGCTTGCAGGCCGAGGCACAGGTCTTCCGTCAGGTTGGTGATGCGGCTGTATTTGATGCCGGCATCGGGTTTGAACTCGAAAGTGGTCACCACTGGCCCGGGATTGATCTGCACCACGTTGCCCAGCACGTTGAACTCTTCGAACTTGGATTTGATCCTGACGGCGGTGTCTTTCAGTTCCTGCTCGTCATAGCTGCTGCGGGCCGGAATTTCATTTAGCAGTTCGGTAGAGGGCAGCGAGTAAACCGCGCGGAATGCCGTTTCGGGCGAAGGCTCCGCCGCGGTGGCCACCGGCACGGGCATAGGCGGCGGCACGGGCGGAAGATCTTCCATGGGGCAGATGGGGATTTCTTCCTCCGCTACAGGCTCCGGTTCGGCCGGCTCTTCCTGCGCCACCGGCGATGGCGCGGTTTCCCACGGCGGAGAGTCGGCGGGCTCGGGATCGGCCGCCACAGTCTTTGCCTTGCGGGCTTTCAGTTGCCTGGTGTCGCGCCGTTTCTGCTCGCGTGCGCGGGCTTTCTCGAGCGAGCGGGCGTGAACTGCGTCCCTCCAGGCCCGCCATTGGGCGGCGCGCCGCTGGAGCCAGGCGCGCGGGGCGGAGAACCACTCCGTGGCCTTCGCCAGCGTGAATGTCGAAACCAGGTACACCGAGATGAGGACCGAAGTGAGGATGGCAACGATGGCGCCGGCCAGATTCAGAGTGCTCAAAAGGTAGCGGGCCAGCAGGTAGCCGGCGGTGCCGCCCACCCGGATGGCGCCTCCGAACATGCGCCACGGCAGAAATGCCAACCCGGCGCTGGCGCCCATGGTAAGCATCACGGAGCCGATGAGTTTCGCCACTCCGCCCTCCAGCGCCTCCGAGTGGATCCATTTCCACGCCAGCAGGAACAGCAGCAGCGGGAACAGGAATGCTGTGGCTCCGAAGGCCTGGAACAACAGGTCGGAAGCGTAAGAGCCGGGATAACCGATCAGGTTCAGGGGTTGGGACTCGGCAGCCGTGTCCCACGACGGATCCTGGGTGTGATACGACACCAGGCTCAGCAGCATCACCAAGCCAAGCGCGAGCAGCAGGAACCCGACGACTTCGTTCAGCCGCTTGTGTTGCGTCGAAGATAGAAGCTTCATCACGCTGGCCGGCGGATGAAAGCCAGAGCAAGCACTATTATGCCAAAAATAATGCGGTAATAAACAAACGGGCGAAGCGAGCTGCGCCGCAAATAGTGCAGAAACCAGGCGATGACCAGGCAGCCCGTGACCGCGCTCACCGCTACGCCCACCAGAAACGGAGTCTCCAGGACGGTGTGGAGCTGGTGCGCTTTATACATGTCCCAGAAGGCTTTAGCGGCCGCGCCGGCAATCGCTGGAGCCGAAAGGAGGAAGGAAAAACGGGCCGCCGTCTGGCTGGTCAGGTGGCGAAAAAGTCCCGCCGAGATACTGATCCCGCTGCGCGACGTTCCCGGAATCACCGCCAGGGCCTGGGCCACGCCGATGACGATCGCGTCGGGACCGTTTACGGACGCCAAGTCGCGCGCTTTCCGGCTGGCGTTTTCGGCCAACAGCATCAGCACACCCACCACAATCAGCATGGAGCCCATCACCCAGGGAGTGCGCCACGTGGTCTCCGCCTGCTTGTTGAAAAGGAAACCCACCACCGCGATGGGCAAGGTGCCGATGACCAACAGCCAGAACAGCATGTGGTTGAGGCGCAATTCATTGTCGTGGCCCACGCGGAGGCCGAATGCCTGGCCGATAATCTGCATCCAGTCGCGGAAGAAGTAGAGCACGAGCGCCACCAGCGTCCCCACGTGCAGCATAATGTCGAAATCCAGAGCTTCGGTTTGCCAGCCGAGCAGCCAGGAGGTGAGGTAGAGGTGCGCGGTGCTGCTGACCGGCAGAAATTCCGTCAGGCCCTGGATCAGGCCCAGGACAATTACCTGCAAGATTGGCATAAAGGTCTAGCGTGCGGGATGGCGCGAAGATATGTCAAGTCAGGGGCCGCGGCGGGAACGGCGTTATACTGTCTTTCGGCCCCGTCGGGCCGCCATCTATCGGAACCCCTGATGAATCTCTCGCGAGAGAAGCTGTTTGCGTTGGCCCTTTTGCTGGCTGTGCTGGCGGTCAACGCGGTGGCCCTTTG
>CAZARO010001244.1:0-2234 GCA_964487165.1 uncultured Solibacteraceae bacterium
CCTCGCTCGAAGTCTCGCCGGAATATGCGCGCGAGGAATACCGGCGCAAGATCGATTCCCACATCGAGGGGCTTAGTTCCGCGGCCCGCAGCGCGGGGCTGGAATACTTCCTCATGAATACCGGCCGGCCGCTGGACGAGGGGCTGCGCGAATATCTTGCCGTGCGGAAGGGGAGACTCTAGATGGGTTTCCTGGCCCCCTGGTTTCTGGCCGGCGCCGCCGCCGTAGGGCTGCCGATATGGCTGCACCTGCTGCGTAAGCACAAAACTACGCCGCTGCCGTTCAGCTCGCTGATGTTTTTCGAAAGACGCACGCAGAGCTCCATCAAGCACAAGCGCCTGCGTTATCTGGTGCTGTTCACGCTGCGCACGCTGCTGATTTTGCTGATCGTGCTGGCGTTCGCCCGTCCCTTCGTCCAGCAGCGGATTCCCCCGCGGACGCGCTCCAACGAAATCACCGTGGTGGCCATCGATAATTCGCTCAGCATGCGCACCGGAACCCGTCTGGCGGATGCCAAAGCGGCCGCCAAGTCGCTGGTCTCGGGATTGCACCCGGGGGAGCGCGCCGAGGTGCTGACTTTCGGGTCGCGCGTGCAGGTGCTGAGCGAGGTGACCGACGACCACGCGCCCCTTAACGCTGCCATTGACTCCGTGGAGCCCTCGGACGCCCGCACCTCCTTCGCGGAATTGGCGCGCTCCACGCGTTCTATCTCGCAGTCCTTGCACTTGCCGCTCACCGTCCATCTTTTTTCCGATATGCAGCAGACCGGCATGCCGTCCAACTTTAACGATCTGCGCCTGAATGCCGACGTAAAGCTGGAACCGCACCCGCTAGTAACCAAGGAAACGCCCAACTTTACGGTGGAGAACGTGGTGGCGCCGCGGCGCGTGTTCGATAACAAAAAGTCGCGCGTGCTGGCGACCATTGCCGGCTTCGGCGTACACAAGGATGTCCGCACTGTCACGCTGATGCTGAATGGCCGCGCGGTAGAGACTAAGACGGTCGAGGTGCCCGAGATCGGCCGCGCCACGGTGGAGTTCCTCTCGCTCGACGTGCCCTACGGCCGCAACAAAGGGGAAGTGCGCATCGATTCGGCCGACTCCCTGCCGGCCGACGATGTCTTCTATTTTTCCGTGGAACGCAGCGATCCGCGGCCGGCCCTCTTCGTACACGATGCCGATGGCAGCGGCGGCCTGCTGTATTTCAAAACTGCGTTAGAAGCCGCCGGCCAATCGGCCTTCGATGTCACGCCCACCACTCCCGACCAAACCGCCAACCTCTCGCCCTCCAAGTATGCTTTCGTGGTGCTCTCGGACGTGGGAGCCATTCCGCCGACATTCGAAAATCAGTTGCGCGATTACGTGCGCGGCGGCGGCTCGGTGCTGGTCGCTCTGGGGCACCACTCCCTGGGGTTCGGCGGCAAGGTCCCGGTAACCGGCCAGAAGATTCTGGAAACGCGCTATTCCGGCCGCGAAGGCGACCGCTTCCAGGCGGCTGCCTGGCTGGACACTTCGCACCCGTCCATCCTCAAAGACGACCGCTGGGACGACGTCAAGTTCCTGCGCGCCATCCGGGTGGACGCGGGCGATGCGCGCGTAGTGGCCAAGCTCACCGATCAGACCCCGTTACTGCTCGACCAGCAGATGGGGGAAGGCCACGTGGTGGTCTTCGCCTCCACCTTCGACAATATCGACAACGATTTTCCGCTGCACAGCTCCTTCGTGGCGTTTATCGACCAGACGGCGCGCTACCTGGCTCGCATGGATAGCGGTCCGCCCAGCGTCATGGTGGACGCCTTCGCGGAGCTGCGCGATTCCAAGGAAAAAGGCGCCGCGGTGGACGTGGTGGACCCCAAGGGCGACCGCGCTCTCACGCTGGATGAAGCCACCAAAGCGCAGAACATTCAGTTCACTATGGCGGGCTTCTACGATATTCGCCGGCCCAACGGCCGCAATGAGCTGGTCGCGGTAAATGCCGACCGGCGCGAGTCGGATCTGACGCCCACTGCGCCGGATACCCTCAGTTTGTGGCAAAATACAGCCAACGGCACTGCGGACGCAGAGGGGGCCGCGACAGGTGATCAAAAGCCCCTTTCGCTGTGGTGGTATGTGATGCTGGCCGTGCTGGCGTTGACAGTGGCCGAGTCGCTGCTGGGGAATCGACATCTTTCTGTGGATAACGAGGCGGCATGAAACCTTTGGATCGCTTGTCCGAGTATCTGGGCGCTGTCGAAC
>CAZARO010001245.1:0-2231 GCA_964487165.1 uncultured Solibacteraceae bacterium
CGATTTTCCATTTCTCTTCGTGCAGATCGCCAACTTCAGATCGAACGACTCCGAAGCGTGGGCGGTGATCCGCGAGGCGCAGCGGCGGACGCTCTCGGTGGCGAATACGGCCATGATTGTGACCACCGATATCGGCGACCCGCGCAACGTGCATCCGGCCGACAAGCAGACGGTCGGTGCACGCCTCGCGCTGGCCGCGCGCGCTTTGGCGTACGGCGAAAACGTGGAATACTCCGGCCCGCTGTTCCGGCAGGCAACGCCCGATGGCGAAGGGATACGGATCTGGTTCGAGCACACGGGCAGTGGACTGGTGGCCAAGGGCGACGCGCCGCAGGGGTTTGAGATTGCCGGCAACGACGGCCGTTTTGTGCCGGCGGCCGCGCGCGTCGACGGTAAGACGGTGGTGGTAAGCAGCGCCAGCGTGGCGGTGCCGAAGTATGTGCGCTACGGCTGGGCTAACGCACCGGTGATCAACCTCTATAACTCCGAGGGACTGCCGGCATCGCCTTTCACTTCCGAAGACGCGATCCCGCCGAAGTAAGTGTATCGGCTGAGAATTTGGTGGGCCCTGTAGGATTTGAACCTACGACCAACGGATTATGAGTCCGCTGCTCTAACCGCTGAGCTAAGGGCCCGTTCTTTATTGGGGCTTCATCGCCGCTGTAAGCCATGTTATCACGGCGTTCCCGCTGGCCTGCGCAATGAGGAGCGGGCGGTCGACAGAGTCAGCCGCGCTTTCGTGGCCGGTAGGCTACCATTCCAAACCACGGAATGTTGTCGTTCAACACTTGAGTCTTGAGCAGCACCTCAAAATGCGGGAACGCCTCCCCGGGCCGCAGGCCGAGCTTCTGGCGGAGCTGGCGAATGGACTCTTCGGAGGTGACGAAGCGGGCGCCGGCTTCGGTGGAGATGACGTCGGTGCCGGACAGCACCAGCACATTCCCGGTACGCTTGGGATTCGCCAGGAAGGCCACGCGGCAATAGCCCGTACGCCGCCACTCGGCCGGATAATCGGCTTGCTCTCCGGCCATGGGCGAACGGTTTACGAAGCGCACCGCCGGCGGCGTCTCCTGGTAATCGGTCTGGAAATTCATCTGCGGCTCGACGAGGCTCACCCAGGGATTGGAGCGCAAACTTCCCATCAGAATGGTGTTCTGCGAAGAGACCAGGGACGACGAGGAGTCGCGCGCGCTGAGCAGATTCAGGGGCAGGTGTTGTGCCGCCGCCAACACGCCGAAATCGCGCGCGGCGAGGACGTCGGAGACCGAGGTGGTGACGCGGTTCACCACTTCGTGCGCCAAGGTACGCTGGGCCGGATCCGGAATGTAGAGCTCGGCCAGCCGATCGAACTCGTGGGTCTCATATTCGGAGACCGGGACCGAACGGCCGATCATATTCTCGAAGATTAAGAGGTTCACATCGGCCAGCACGGCATAGGTGGACTGCCCGTTGCCGAAAAGCTGGCGCCACAGAGCGTTGACATCGGGATGGGCGGGAGCCGGCCCCACTAGACTCAGAAGCCACCACGCCAGCCCCATCGCCGCCGCGCCGGCCGCAATCCCCATGAGGAACGCGCGCCGCGGCCGCCCCGGCGCCGGCTGCGGCGCCAGATACGGCGCGGGCGCGGGCGCCGTTTCCAGCAGCACGTCGACCCGGGGCCGGAAGACCGGCAGATAGCTTCCTTTGGGGATCTCGATGACCAGGGGTTCGTCGCGCCCTTCTTCGTTGAAGTGCTCCTGCAGCTTCTTGCGGAGCTGCGAGACCTGGACGCGGACGAGAGTGTCGTGGCTGGTATCGTAATCCGCCGAGCGGCCGAAAACGTCTACCCCGATCTCCTGCTCGCGCAGGGTATAGGCCGGATCGTGCAGGCTGCGTTCGCCCAGATATAAAAGGAGTTCACGAAGACGCTTGGACTTCTGAAAACGGGGAGCGGCAGCTACCCGGTGCAATAATTCGCGCCACTCGGTAGGCGGAGTCGTCGTGCTGCCGGCAAATTGATTCACACTGACGCCCCCATGATAGCATCGGGCAAGTTTCTCCGAGAATTACGGTGAAATGCGGCCGCCGCTCGGGAAAGAGCAGGGGTTTATGGCTGGTAAGAGCGCTTCTACGGATACGCATATCTGAAAAGAGGCTTCGAAGTTTGACGGGTGGGGCGTCATGCGCTACGATGTGGATGCGGGGTGGAGCAGTCTGGTAGCTCGTTGGGCTCATAACCCAAAGGTCGGTGG
>CAZARO010001246.1:0-2229 GCA_964487165.1 uncultured Solibacteraceae bacterium
CCATGATTTTGTACGGCAGCAGCATCAATGACGGCAACCGGCACACCCACACCGATCTGCCGTTGGCGCTGATTGGCGGAGGAAACGGAAAGCTCAAGGGTGGCCGACATGTCCGCTATGCCCCCGAAACACCCATGACCAACCTGCTCCTGGCGTTGCTCGATAAGGCAGGAGTTCACACCGACAAACTCGGCGACAGCACCGGAACGCTCGAGCACCTTTCCGACATTTAGGCTGGACCATGACCTGCGCAAGGTGGATGAGGTATGCAGTTACGATATGCCTGGCCGCGGCGACAGCTTGGGGCGCCGCGGATCTCCGCCTGATTGACGCGGTCAAACGCCGCGATACCAAAGCCTTCGAGAACCTGCTGGCGCAAGGTGTGGATATCAACGCTGCCGCGCCCGACGGCGCCACCGCCCTCTCATGGGCCGTATTTCTCGACTTGCAGAACATGGCCGAAGAACTGATGTCCCGGGGGGGCAAGATCAATACGTCGAACGACTACGGGGAGACGCCTCTCACGTTGGCGCTGGCGAACGGCAATGCGCGGCTGTCCGAAAAACTGCTGGAGGGTGGCGCGGACCCGGAAGCTACTCGCTGGAACGGCGAGACGGCGCTGATGATTGCCGCCGGCGCCGGCAGCGTGGAAGAAGTGGCCATGCTGCTCGATCGCGGTGCGAACGTGAATGGCACGGATCCGAATCGGCAGCAGAACGCGCTCATGTGGGCGGCTTCTGAAGGGCACCTCGACGTGGTAGATCTGCTGATCCGGAAAGGGGCCAACGTCAGTGCCGCCACCAAAAACGGTTTCACCGCCCTGGTATTCGCGACGCTCAAGGACAATGCTTCCGCGGTGCGGAGGCTCCTGGCCGCCGGCGCCGGCCCCAATTACGCCCTTCCCGACCAGACCAGGCTTCTGACCGCCGCTACATCGAATCGCAGTTACGCCGCGGCGGTGGCGCTGCTGGACGGCGGCGCCGATCCGAATGTTGCCGATAGGATGGGCAACACGCCCCTGCATATGGCCGCACAGGCCGGATCGCTGGAATTAGTCAAGGCTCTGTTGGCCAAGGGAGCCAAGCCGAATGTGCACAACCAGCCGTTCACACCCGCGCCAGGAGACTTTCGAGGCATCGCCGGGGAGCAGACACCGCTGCTACTGGCTGCCCGCAACAACCGCCTGGAGGTCATGCGCGCGTTGATCCAGGCAGGCGCCGATTCCAAACTCAAGGCCCAGGATGGGACCACTCTTTTTCTGGCTGCCGCAGCCAGCGGTCACGTGGCGGTCACCAAGTACGCGTACGAGTTCGATAAAGACGTCAAAGCTACCGATAATTCCGGCCGCACCGCCATGCATGAATGCGTAAGCAACCCGGGCGGCGGAGCCAGCCAAGACGATATGACCGATCTGGTGCAGTATCTGGCAGATATCGGTGTTCCTCTGGATGAAAAGGACGGCCGTGGCAGAACGCCGATACAAGCCGGCGATGGCATCCCCCTCGATAAGCCGATTCAGCGCATGGCTGAAATCATCGTGAGCCGCGGTGAGACCCCCGTAGCCTTTCCGAAGGAGTATAAAAAGCCCGGCGCATCGCGCTGACACCGATGTTGAAACTGCGTTTCGTTATCAGTCCGATCCTCCTTGCGGTGGCGGCGGGCGCTGCATCGCGATCGGTCTGGGACGGCGTTTATTCTAAACCGCAGGCCAGCCGCGGACAGACCGCGTACAATGCCAAGTGCGCGCGCTGCCATGGCGACGCGTTGCTGGGCGGTGAAAATTCCCCGGCACTGGTCGAACAGGACTTTCTCGAAAAATGGAACGGCAAGTCGGTGGGAGCTCTGGTCGAATTGATTCGCACCACCATGCCATCGGATGGGCCGGGGAGAGTGAGCCGCCAGCAATGCACGGATATCGCTGCTTACCTGCTCAGCGCCAACAACTTTCCCGCGGGTGACAGCGATCTCGTGGCGGAACCTGACGCCCAGAATGATATCCTGTTCCAGGCCAAAAAATGAAACCGCTGTTGCTGCCGTTCCTGATCGTGCTGGCCGCCGTCCCCGTCAGTGGACAGCACGGCGCGGCCCAAGGGGAGTGGCGTTTCTATGGCGGCGATGCGGGCAGCACCAAATATGCCCCGCTCGACCAGATCAACGCCTCCAATGTGAAGCAATTGACGATCGCATGGAGATGGAAGGCCGAGAATTTCGGTCCGCGCCCCGACTACA
>CAZARO010001247.1:0-2229 GCA_964487165.1 uncultured Solibacteraceae bacterium
TTTGCCCTGGTCATCCGTCATGACGGTTCGGGAGTAGTGCGAGACGGGGTTTTGAATGGTTGCCGCCGCCCCTTTGAGTGCCGCGCCGGAGGGATCGAGGACCGAGCCGCGGACCGTACCGGAGTTAGCGGATTGCGCATAGGCCGGAACAGCCGCAGTTATCGTGACTGCCACACAGAAAGCGAGGATTCTCTTCATTGACTCAGTATCCGGACATTACCTTGCAGTTCCCTAACCAATTCTGGCCAGCGGACTCGGCATTCCAAGGAGCGGGCGATAACTATCCATGAGCGGGCTGTCTTTACTAATGCAAATGAAATTTCGCGACGATGCGAGTCCTCATTTCGACAGCAGGCCATAAGTGCTGTTCACCACAGAGACACGGAGACACAGAGGAAAAAGTCAGAACCGGAGAGCACAGAGGCGGCAGAGAGCACAGAGAAAGACGGGAGTAACGCCAGCTTTTATTCTGACTCCTGATTCCTGGCTCCTGAGGGAGCTGCAATATTCGGTTGATCGACCGCACAACCTAAGTTGAGCGCCGCATTGCTATCGATCTCGACGTCCACCACATTCGCGATTCCGTCGCCATTCAGATCGTTCAACGCTGCGAGTTTACCCAGCGCCTGGCCGATCATGAACTGGACATCCATCACGTTTACGACTCCGTCTTGGTTGATGTCGCAGAGATTCGGGCTACCTTGCGCGCCGGCCTGCGAAAGCGGCATTGAGCCCGGCCCCGTCACCGCGGAGGGTCCGGTCAGGGCGATCCAGTCCGGCAGGCCCGCGGTGCCCACCGCGATAGTCTGGTTGCCACCGCCGGTGGCGGCCGAAAGGTTCGGTGGAACCCCTGTGTAGACGCAGGACGAATTGACCTGCGTCAGTACCCGAATGCAGCCGCTGCCGTCGGAATTCACGACGACATCGGCCGCGTAGTTGAGTTCCGCGCTGGTGGCCGGGCCATAATCGCCGCTATAACCCGCGGTTCCGTTTCCCGCGATGGTGATGAAGCCGGTGGATATCGCCCATTGTAGACGAGTCGCCGACTTGCGGAGAGGCGTTGGTACTCTTACGTCAGTGGCAGAGGGGACGCCCAGGTGTCTTCATTCTGGCTTCACGGACCCGCTTCTGCCTTCGGTACTCTTCCATATCGCGAAGCGATATCCGGAGGCTTGCGTCCGGCATGTCCTCCATTAAGGATAAAAAGAGTATTATTTCCGAATTTCTGTTATTATATTCCTTCCAGGGGGTGTGGTGTTTCTCATCACTCGTAGAAAGCAATTTGGTCCGTCGACCTTCCTCTGGGATGTGAAAGCGCCCGACGTGGCGCGCGCCGCACGTCCCGGACACTTCATCATGGCCCGCATCGATGAGCGCGGCGAACGCATCCCGCTCACTGTCGCGGACTTTAACGTGGATCGCGGCACGGTCACCGTGGTGATCCAGGCGGTGGGCAAAACCACGTTTGAAATGATGACTTTGCGTGAGGGCGACACGCTCCTCGATTTCATCGGGCCGCTGGGACTGCCGAGCGATATCCGCAAACTGGAAGGCACCGTGGTGCTGGTGGGCGGCGGATTGGGCGTCGCCCCCATCTACCCGCAGTTGCGGGAATACAAGCTGCGCGGCAATCGCACCATCTCCATCGTGGGCTTCCGCAATCGCGGCCTGATGTTCTGGGAAGACGAGGTTCGCGCCTACAGCGACCAACTGATCGTCACTACCGATGACGGCAGCTACGGGCGCAAAGGCTTTGTTTCGCAAGCGTTGGCGGACGTGCTCTCTACTGAAAAGGACGTCTGCGAAGTGGTGGCCATCGGGCCCCTGCCGATGATGAAGGCCTGCTGCGACACCACCCGGCCGTTCGGCGTCCCTACCGTGGTAAGCCTCAATTCCATCATGGTGGACGGCACCGGCATGTGCGGATCCTGTCGCGTCACGGTGGGCGGGAAAATGAAATTCGCCTGCGTGGACGGCGCCGATTTCGACGGCCACCTGGTGAACTTCGATGAACTCTCGCTCCGCCAGAAGCGTTTCCAGCGCGAAGAGAAGGCCGCGCTGGAGCGGTACCGCGACGAATCCACCAAGCTCGCCAGCCTTAAAGCTGTCGCTGTGGATTCCGCGCAACCGCGCTCCACGTGCCAACTTCCGGAGCCCTTGACCGTCACGCCCGGACCGCGCCTCCCGAAAAATCTCCGCAGTATTCCGCCGGAGCGCGTTCCCATGCCG
>CAZARO010001248.1:0-2226 GCA_964487165.1 uncultured Solibacteraceae bacterium
GCCTGTGCCTGGCGCTCAACGTGGGCGGCATGTTGATCGCGTTCCTGGCGCTGATCGCCATGCTGAACGGCATTCTGGGATGGGTACACACGTTGCCGTTCATGACGTGGCTGCCGGGTTCGCTGCAAGCCATTTTCGGCGTGGTTTTCGCGCCGGTGGCCTGGATTATGGGAGTGACCTGGAAGGACGCTTCCACCATCGGCAACCTGCTGGGCACACGCCTGGTGACCAATGAATTTGTGGCGTTTGTGGAATTGGGCAAGATCAAGGGCACGCTCGATCCCAAGAGCTTTATTATCGCCACCTACGCTTTGTGCGGGTTCGCCAACTTCAGCTCCATCGCCATCCAGATCGGCGGCATCGGAGGGTTGGCGCCATCGCGTAAATCGGACCTCGCGCGGCTCGGTCTGCGCGCCGTGGCGGCCGGGACCATGGCCAATTTCATGTCGGCCTGCATCGCTGGAATGCTGTTGTGATTGCCGATGCCAAACGCGAAATCGAGTGGCGTACGCCGCTCCGGCCGGCCATCGGCGTGGTGCTGGGGAGCGGTCTCGGCGCTTTCACCTCTGAACTAACCAGCCGCACCGAGATCCCTTACGGCGAGATTCCGGGCTGGCCGGGATCGACCGCAATCGGCCACGCCGGCAAGCTGGCGATCGGCAAACTCGGCGACGCCGCGGTAGCGGTGATGGCCGGCCGCGCGCATCTGTACGAAGGCTATTCGGCGTCGCAAGTGACTTTCGGCGTGCGCGTGCTGCGCGCGCTGGGCGTGCGGTCCATCGTGTTCACCAATGCCGCCGGGGGCATCAATCTGGCGTTCAAACAGGGTGGGCTGGTGCTGATTTCAGATCACATCAATCTGCAGGGCGCCAATCCGCTGGTGGGGCCGAACGACGAATCGCTCGGGCCGCGCTTTCCCGATATGTCGGAAGCTTATTCGCGGGCCTATCGCGAGATCGCCAAACGAGTGGGCGCGGAAATAGGCGTGCCGATTAGCGAAGGGGTGTATGCGGCCATGCTGGGGCCGAGTTACGAGACGCCGGCGGAGATCCGCTTTCTACGCACCATCGGCGCGGACCTGGTGGGGATGTCGACGGCGGCCGAGGTCATCGCCGCCAACCATGCGGGGATGAAAGTGCTGGGCATCTCCTGCGTCACGAATATGGCGGCGGGGGTGATCCCGGAGTCGAAACTGATACACGAGGACGTGCTGGAGGCCGGCGCCGCGGTGCGCGATACGTTGGTGCGGTTCCTGAAGGCGCTGCTGCCGCGGCTGGTGGAGTAAGAACGTGCTCACCGCAGAGACACGGAGCGGCAAACCGCAACCAAAAGAATATTCACCACAGAGGCGCAGAGACAGGGAGAAAAACAACGTCAAAACCGGAGGGCACAGAGGTGGCAGAGGCCACAGAGGCGCGATCCTCCGGGGGATCGGCGTCTCAGCGCCTTCGGTTCGCGAGAATCGTCGCGGCTTGCGAAGATTCTGGCCGTTAGTCGTACAGAGGCACAGAGGAACACAACAGGAAGGGGCGCGAGCGTCCATTGGGCGGTACGCATCGTCCTGTAGTTCGGACACAGAGGTGACGGAGAGTACAGAGATCCTCTGTTTCCGAACCCGGGGAAGAAGCGAAGCGCCCGAGTTCCTAAGAGCCCATCTTAAGGTTTTCTTTCTGTCTCTGTGCCTCTGCGGTGAACCACAATGACTGATCCACTTATCGCCGCCGCGCTTGCCGCCCGCGCTCACGCGTTCGCGCCCTACTCGAAGTTTCTGGTGGGCGCGGCCATCGAAGACGACGCCGGCGCCATCCACACCGGGTGCAACGTGGAAAACGCTACCTACGGGCTCACGGTGTGCGCCGAGCGCGTGGCCGTTTTCAAGGCCGTCTCCGAGGGCGTGCGAAAATTCCGCCGCGTCGCGGTGGCCGCCGACACCGAAAATCTCACTCCGCCCTGCGGCGCGTGCCGGCAGATTTTATGGGAGTTCTGCGGCGACGTGCCAGTGACTCTGATCAACCTGCACGGCAAAACCGAAACCTATCAACTCAAAGATTTGTTCCCGAAGGCCTTCGATGCGTCGTATTTGTAGCTTTCTCATTTTCGCCGCCACCCTCTCCGCCCAATCGGCCGATTGGATCTGGAGCGCGCGCTATGTCATCACCGAAGACGCGCAGCACCGCGTCATCGAAAACGGCGCCGTGGCCATCCGCGCCGACCGCATCGTGGGGG
>CAZARO010001249.1:0-2220 GCA_964487165.1 uncultured Solibacteraceae bacterium
GTGCCACGTCACCAGCAGCGACGCCACCAGCATGGAGCCGTCGCGCAACAGGGTCCACTCGGAGATGGGATCGCCCGGCCCGAAGCAGCCGCAGTCTATCTGCTGGCCGGCGATCTTGGCGTGTACCATGGCCGCGAAGAAGACCGCCAGCAGCAGAGAGACCACCGTGGCGGGGATGCGCGGCCAGAGCCCCACCATCAGCCACAGGCCGATTGCGACTTCCGCCGCGGGCAGCGTTCGCGCCATCGGCTCCAGCCAGCGGAACGGCACCAGGTGGTAAGAATCGATGCCCATGGCGAACAGCGCCCAGGGCTCGCGCAGTTTGAGGTAGCCGGCATAGGCGAACACCGCGCCCAGGATCACGCGCAGCGCCACCAGCGTCCAACGTAGGGCCTTACTTTGGGAGGAAGCCATCGATCATCGATTTCAGCAGCCGGTAATCCGGCGCCGGCGGAAGATTATAATGCTTGCCGCCAACCGTCAGAATCAGAGTGGGAGTCTGGTTGAGCCCCGACGCGACGCCTTCCTGATACTCCGCTTCGATTTCCGCCAGGACCCCGGGATCTTTGGCCAGCGCCTGCACCTTCTTCTGGTCCGCGGGCGAGGGCAGCGCCGACGCCACCGTGGCCCAGACATTGCCGTTGATCGCCCAATTGGCCTGCTGCGCGTAGAGCGCGTCGGCCACCTGTTCGTACTTGCCTATGCGCGCCGCCGCGACGGCGTAGCCGAAGGCTTCGCGGGAATGCTCGTGCCCGCCGCCGGTGAGTGGAAAGGCGCGGTCCACAATGTAGACCTTGCCGCCGACCACGTAGTCTTTCATGAGTTGAGGCAACACTTCCTCGTGCAGGTGTTTGCAGTGCGGGCAGGTGAAATCGCTGAAAATCTCCAGCCGGACGGGGGCCGTGGGGCTACCCAGAGCTCTGTTCCTGTCGATTTCCGCACCCGCCGCCAGCAAGGGCAGCAACACCATCGAGACAGCCGCGTAAAGCTTCATATGCTTATTCTATCTTTCCTTATTTCTTCAACAGGGCTTCGAGATACTGCTTGAACAGATCGTAATTGACAGGGCCTTTCACAATCTCGCTCCGGCCGTGCGCGGTCACCCATAGAGTTGGCGTGGACGGCACCGGAACCGCCTTGCCCTCTTCGATGTCGGTCTCTATTTCCTTTTGCACCTCGGGCGACTTCAAGAGCGATTTGACGGTCTTTTGCTCCGTGGGCGAGAGCACGCTGTTCGCCACGGCTTCCACGTTACCCGCGGCGGTAATGGCAGCCTGCTGCGCGAACAGCGCGTCGGCCACTTTCTGATATCGGCCCACGCGCGCCGCGGCGCAAGCGAACTCCGCGCAGGCGCGCCCGTAGGGATGCATTTGCAGCGGGAAGTAGCGATAGATCACGTATACCTTCCCGGGCACCACATAATCCGTCATGATGCGCGGAAACTCGTTGTCGTGAAACCATTTGCAGCCGGGACACTGGAAATCGCTGAACACTTCGATGGTCACCGGCGCCTTGGGGTTGCCGAACGTATTATCTTCGATATTGGCCGTGGATCCCGCCATCAGCACCCAACCGGCAATCAGCCCCACGGAGATCCGCTTTACAGCCTTCATTGGTATTCCTCTCCCTCAATCCTGCTGGCGCTCGATCCCTTTTTCCACTTTCCAATATAACAACACCACCCGCCCGCCTTTTGTGACAGGGCTCCTCAGTAGGACATGCCGCCGGCCCGACTTTCGACGGTTTGAGGGGCCTCTGTGAGGGGCCGCCTACTGAGCCGCGCGCGTAAAGTAAGCAAGCGGTTTGATCGCGCAGCGATCAACGACGTTGAGTTTAGCCCATCTGTCCCCGCCTGCAATCGAGGTACCCGAATCGCCCTCCCGTTCCCCCCCACGGGTTGGGATCTATGGAAGTGAGCGGAAGATCGATCCGTCTACCGCACGTCTCGCAGATTACGTCGGGCGGTTCGGGTGGCGAACGCCGCCAGCACCCCGAGGGTCTTACTTGAAGAGTCGAGCGGTCCAACCTCCGGAACGAAAGGCAATTGGCCACGGATGAACACAGATCAACACGGATAAGAAGGAATCAAGAACCAGAATTCCTCTGCGGTGGTTTTTTATCCGTGTTCATCTGCGTTCATCGGTGGCCAAACTTGTGCCAGCGGTGCCACCCAAAGGCGGAACCGTGGTCGAAAGCCCAGGGGATCGCCTCGCCGGCACC
>CAZARO010001250.1:0-2215 GCA_964487165.1 uncultured Solibacteraceae bacterium
GGATACCAAGCTGGCGAAGCCAATGCCGCCCGGCAGCACCAGTGGCGCGACGACGGCGTGGGCAGAACGCTGCCGCCACTAGCAACAGGATGATAGACTCTGACTACGAGGGACACTGCAAACAGATGCGAACTGCCCTTGCTCTCCTGATTCTGGCCCTGCCGGCCGCCACCGCCGAGATGAAAATCGATCACGTCACTGTCGCGGGTGTCCACGTTCGAGAAATGTCCCAGGCCTTCACCGGCGCCACAGCGATTCCCACGGAATACGGCGGACCGCACTCCAACCATGCTACGGAGATGGCCATGGCGAGTTTTCCCGACGGCTCCTATATCGAACTGATCGGCATCCAACAGCAAGCCGACCCCGCGGCGGTGACGGCGCACACCTGGAGCCAGTTCCTGCGCGATAACGGCGGGCCCTGCGCCTTCGCCCTGCGCGCGGCGGATGTCAGCGCGGAGATCCGGCGGCTTTCGAGTGCAGGTATCCGCATCGGCGATACCCAGAAGAGCGGGCGCACTCGCCCGGACGGCGTGGCGCTCTCGTGGGAGACTGCGGACGTTGGCTCCGGGCCGCGGGGATCGTTCTTCCCATTCCTGATTCGCGATTTCACGCCGCGCGAGAACCGCGTGTACCCATCCGGCAAGCCGACGTCAACCGGCTTCCGTGGAGTCGGACTGGTGGTGATCGGCGTCCGTAACCTGGAGGGATCGATTGCCCAGTACCGGAAAGCGTTCCAGTTGCCGGAGCCGAAGCGCCAGCGGGATGAACCGTTCGGCGCCGATCTCGCCTGGTTTGAAGGAAGCCCGGTGGTACTGGCCGCCAGTCTGTCGCCCGATTCCTGGCTGGCCCGCCGCATCGCACACTTCGGCGATTCCCCGTGCGCGATCGTTCTCACGGCGTCCGGCGGGCTGATCGGCGGAAAGTCTTCCAATTGGTTCGCGCGGCCGATCTTTTGGTCTGACGACGCGCAACTCGGCTGGCATCTCGGCGTGTGGATCAATCCCTAAATTTCTAAATGCGGATACCGGGGAACGCCAACCTCCCCGATTTCGTTTAAGATATGAATTAAATCCGATCCAGGAGAAAAAGCGATGGCGTACGACGTAAGCCGGCGATCCCTGTTGATGGCTGGACTGCCCGGAGCAGTTTTCGGCTTCCAGGCCCCCACGCAAACGCAACAAGTGACGGTACCGGGCGGCCCACCTGCCAAGCCCCAATATTCCATTAAATTCGCGGTCATCGGAATCGACCACAATCACATCCTGGGCATCACCGAGGCGGTGAAACGCGGCGGCGGCGAACTGGTGAAGGTCCACTCCACCAACCAGACCGCGCTGGCGGATTTCCAGAAGCGCTATCCCGAAGCCAAGCTGGCGGCCAGCGAGGACGAGATCCTGAGCGACCCCGCTATCAAATTGGTAGCCAGCGCCGCCATCCCCGACCTGCGCGCGCCCCTCGGCGTCCGCGTCTTGCGCCACGGCAAGGACTACCTCAGCGACAAGCCCGGCATCACCACCCTCGAACAGCTCGCCGAGGTGCGCAAGGCCGTGAAAGAAACCGGCCGCATGTACGCCATCATGTACTCCGAGCGCCTGGAAGTGCGCGCCGCCGTGAAGGCCGGCGAGTTGATCAAGGCCGGCGCCATCGGAAAGGTGGTGCAGACCGTGAACCTCGCGCCGCACCAGGTGAACGAACCGACCCGCCCGGATTGGTTCTGGGACCCGGCACGCTACGGGGGAATTTTGTGCGACATCGGGTCGCACCAGGCCGACCAGTTCGTCTATTACACCGGGTCCACCGTTGCCGACGTCACGGCATCGCAGGTGGCTAACGTCAACTACAAGCACCGCCCGAAGTTCCAGGATTTCGGCGACATGATGCTGCACGGCAACGGCGGGTTCGGCTACGTCCGCGTGGATTGGTTCACGCCCAAAGGGCTGGGCACGTGGGGCGATGGCCGCCTGTTCGTGCTGGGAACCGAAGGCTACATCGAGCTGCGCAAGTACGCCGATATCGCCGGGCGCAAAGGCGGCAATCACCTGTTCCTGGTGGATCAAAAGCAGGCCACCTATATGGATTGCAGCCAGGTGGAACTGCCGTTCGGCCCGCAGTTCGTCGGCGATATTGTGAACCGCACCCACGTGGCGCAGGACCAGGAACAGGCCCTGCTGGCCACCGAACTGGTGCTCAAAGCGCAGAAGAACGCGCGCGT
>CAZARO010001251.1:0-2214 GCA_964487165.1 uncultured Solibacteraceae bacterium
CCGAAGCGGAGCATGGCCTGGCGGCGCGCCTCGGCGGGCGGCATGCCGGCGCGCAGGTTGTCGGCGGTCTGCAGGGCGATATGCTCGGCGATCTCGGCCTGCAGGCGCGCTTCGTCCTGGCCGGTTCGCACCCAGGACGTCAGCCGCTTGTAGAGGCGCCGGACGGTTCTCATTTCAGGTCCTCGGCTTTAGCGGCGAAAAATCGCGCGATGATGGCCGCGGTCTGCTCCCAATCGCGCGTCTCGGCTTGCAGTTGTTTGCGGCCGTCGCGCGTCAGCTTATAGAAGCGCGCTTTGCGATTATTCTCCGATGCGCCCCATTCGGAGGCGATGGACCCCTCCTGTTCCAGCTTCAAAAGCACGGGGTACAGCGTGCCTTGATTGAGTGTGAGCAGGTCGCCGCTGATCTGCTCGATGCGGCGCGCGATCCCGTAGCCATGCAGCGGCCCCAGTACATCCAGAGTTTTGAGCACCATAAGCGCCAGGGTGCCTTGGCGAACGTCGGTTCTTTCCTTCATTTTGGTTTCCCACAGGAAGTATGGCAGATCTTCTTTGGGAAAGCAACAGGAGTGGCTCGGTATGTCGGTTATTACAGCCCCTCGCGGCAAAGCTTCACCGATCAGTCACTTGGGTGAAATCAAAACCGAGCACCAATGTTTTATGCAAATCCTGCGACGAAATGGAAATGCCTCGGGAGCCATCCGGTGCTGGTGGCGGGACGCCGGCGCGGCCCGCGGATACACCACCGCCGTCTCGCTGCACAGCCACACCCTCCATTCGCGCGAGGGCATGGAATTCATCCCGCGCGTTCTGGGCAAGGTTGGATTCGCCCGGCCTTTGCTTCACTACCTCGAAGCCCGCCACCGCAGAAGGTGGGGCCGCGAGGTACAGTACGACCGCATCTTCTGGCGGCCGCCGGTATCGCCCGTTTTCGCCCATCGGCTGGAGAGCCGCCAAATCCGCGAGACCATCGGACTCAACCCGCTGGTCTCCATTACCGACCACGACAACATCGATGCCTGCGCCGATCTGCGCGCGCTCAATATCCAGGTGCCCTTCTCGTTCGAATGGACCGTGTACTACGACGCCACCGTCTTCCACATCGGCGTACACAATCTTCCGGCCGACGGCGCGCGCCTGCTGCTCGAGCAGATGCGCCGCATCACCGCCAATCCCGATCCACAGCGGCTCGAGCAGATGCTCGCCGACCTGGGCGCGATGCCTGAAGTCCTGCTGGTGCTGAACCACCCCTTGAGCAATGAGCTGCGCACCGATTTCCGCACCCACGCCCGCCTGCTGCAACGCTTCCTGCGCGAATTCCACGGCTGCTTCCATGCGCTCGAATTAAACGGATTGCAACCTCACAGTCACAACCGGAGGGTGGCCCGCATGGCCGCCGAAATGAACCTGCCGGTGATCTCCGGCGGCGACCGCCACTGCACCGAGCCGAATGCCAACGTGAACCTGACTAACGCCGCCACCTTCGCGGAGTTCGTGGAGGAAATCCCCCACGAGCGCGTCAGCCGCGTCCTGTTTCTGCCGCAATACCGCGAGTCCACCGCCTGCCGCTACGTGGAGTTCATCTCGCAAGCGGTGGCCACTTACCCGGAATTTGCCGGCCGCGAACGCTGGGTAGACCGCGTTTTCAAGGATACCGAGAACGGCCCGGAGCCGGTGGCCGTGCATTGGTCCTACGGCGGACCGTGGCCGATTCGGTCGTTCGTGAAGGTCATCGGGTTTATGGCGTCGCCGCAGATGCGCCCTACGTTGCGCCTGGCGTTGGGGGCGCAAAGCGGGGCGGAGGCGTGATCGCGGAGCGGCCCGGCGCGCGCGTGGCGCTGCTGGCCGATACCTTCCACGAACTCAACGGCGCGGCGCGCACCTGCCGCGAGTGGGAAGCTTTCGCGCGCCGGCACGAGCGTCCTTTTCTGTGCGTGCGCTGGGGTCCGGAGCCCGGCGTCCGCCAGGAGGGCTCCGTCCGCACGCTGGAAATTCAACGCAGCCGCTGGGCCTTCCGCATCGATACCGACCTTCACTTCGACCCGCTGTTCCACCGCGCGCTGGCCCCCATCCGAAGCGAGCTGGAGCAATTCCGGCCGGACGCCATCCACATCACCAGTCCGGGCGATCTGGGCATTGCCGGGGCGATTCTGGCGGAGCGCATGAAGATTCCGCTGGTGCTGTCGTGGCACACCAATCTGCACGAGTTCGCCGC
>CAZARO010001252.1:0-2210 GCA_964487165.1 uncultured Solibacteraceae bacterium
GCGGGATCCGGCCAGTTGCAGAAATTGATTGCTGGGGACCAGGTACCCGCCCAGGTTGGGAGGGCCTACCTGCATGGCGCCGAAGAGGATCGCCCACATGGCCGCCACGGCCTGCGCCAGCCTGGCGAACTGCTCCGGGGAAAGGAACGCTTCGGCAAACACTAAATCTGCACCGCTTTCTTACACCGGAGGCGGACCTAACGACCCCGATACGAATAGTGAAAAAATATACAGTCATTCTAGCTCTAAAGGGCTATTTTAGGCAAGTGCAGGGTTTGGAGCGCAACGGGCGAGCCAAGCCTGCAATTTCGCTCTTGTAGCGCAATCCGTTTCGTGCAACGATGGAAATGTAGTTTGACAGTCCGCCAATTCGTGCCTCTCGTATAATCCGGCTCTGCCGGTTATCCTGCCCGCGTTCGCCGCTCTGCAAATTTCAAGAAAGAAGATCAGATGAAAAATATTTTTGTAGGCAACCTCAGTTTCGACGCTACCGAAAGTACCGTTCGCTCGATGTTCGAGCAGTATGGTACGGTCGATCGCGTAAATATTGTTACCGACCGGGACACTGGCAGGGCGCGCGGGTTCGGATTTGTGGAAATGACTAACGACGCCGAGGGCCAAAATGCCATCGCCGGTATCAACGGCCGTGACATGGATGGCCGGACGCTGAATGTGAACGAAGCCAGGCCGAAGGAAAATCGCGGCGGTGGCGGCGGTGGTGGATTCCGCGCCGGTGGCGGTGGTGGCGGACGCAAACAGGGCACCGGCCGCTGGTAGACCGGTGCTTATGGACGCGGCTCGGAGTGCAGTTTCCGAGCCGCGGCCTTACAATCTTGCGGCTCGGGCCCGCGGCAGGCTGACCAATTGGGTTACGCCCCCCTCGGACTTGAGATAACTGTACGGATCATGACTTAGACCGCCAGCCGGCAGCCAGTCCCATAGACTACACAAATCTTTGCGGACCATGTCCGAGTAGAACGCCGGAAGTTGATCGGATTCCTGCTCGAAATAGGGCGAGAACTGGCGGTCAGTATCCAGTCTGGCGCGAATTTCCTTATAGTACTTCAGCCTGCCAAAACCTTCCGTAGAAACTGCCCGCACCACGTTCAGCCATCGCGAAGTCATTCCCTGGGTGGCCGAGAAGCGGCGATAAATGGCCCCGGCCCGGAACGAATACCGCGTCAAATCGATCACGTTATCGTAAAAATCCTTCCAGCTGTAATTCCGCGGCCTGACGTTCATCGCCTGGTTGTTATTCAGGAAGTGAAACGGGAACGGCAGTACGCGATTGGCCCGCTGGTAATCCAGATTGAGCGCCGCCGCCCGGCCAAAAGCCGTCAGCAGGGAATATCCGGGAAATGCGCCCGGCGTCAAATCCAGGAAACGCTTGGTAAGTTCGAAGGGCTCGTCGCCTTCGTCGGAATCCAGCCCCAGGACGAAATTCGTCTGCACGTAGGGAACGTACTTCAGAATCATGTTGACGTGCGCGGAGATCTGGCGCACTTTGTCCATACCCTGCAGGGCGCCGGTCTTTGACTTTCCGCCCAGGTCGAACCAGGACTCGACCCCCGGCAACAGCGCTTTGAAGCCATTGTGCTTGAGGCGCTTCAGGTGGGGTTCCGATAACAGGGACAGGCTGCTCTCGGCGGCGAAATCGGCCGAGCCCGGGGGCACGGCCTCTTCGATCATATCCAGATAATCGTCGAACCGGACACCGAAATTGGGGTCGTGCCAGGCCACCAGCGGCCGGCGGAACTGCGTGCGCAGAAATCGCAGGTCCTCCCGGAGCACGTCGAAATCCATGGGCTGATAGGGCACGTCGGCGTCGATGCAGAAGCTGCAGGTATAGGGACAGCCCAGGCTGCCGATCATCGGCACCATTTTCAGGAAGGGGGTTTTCTTGAGCGTCGGAGCGATGAACTCCCAGCGCTCGCGCACGCCTGGAAGCGCCAGCGGCTGGCGCTCCGCCGAAAGGTGTACGCCCATAGGCCGGTGCTGGGAGCAGTCCTGCAGGACGTCGACCAGCGTCTCCCGATCGGTGAAGCCCAAAACGAAATCGAAGTACCGCTGGGCGTCCTCGGGGTAGCACCGGGCATGAGGGCCGCCGAGAACCGTAATCGCCCCCCGATCGCGGAAGAGCTGGCTCAGGGCGTAGGCGGTGTGGGCGGCCTCGGTGAAGGCGCCGATGAAGAGCACGTCGAGGGTGGCGG